>DATDHK010000301.1:0-1553 GCA_036521635.1 Bryobacteraceae bacterium
CAGGGAGACGTCCCCGCCGATACGTATCATGCGCAGACGATCATGCCCAATATGATCGGCGTGAACGGAATTTTCCCCGCCAAGTTCACCTGTTTTGGTCCCCAGGTGAAAGTATGCGGACCGGGCGTTGCAATCATCTCCAGCGTGCCAGGCGGCGGGTATGCCGCGTGGGATGGCACATCGATGGCCGCGCCTCATCTGACCGGACTTACGGCGTTGATAGCTGCGCATCATCCGGCGTTTGCCAATAGGGCTGCGCCACGAAATGCTGCTTGGGTAGACAGGCTGTTCCAGACGGTCATTGCCGCCGCTTCGCCGGTAGGCATCAATGCGAACTATGCGGGTGCCGGGCTCCCCTCCGCGGCAGGAGCCTTCCAGCAACCGGCAATGGAACAACCGACGACCATAGCGGCATCTCCGTTCGGGCAACAATCTGTGTTCGGGCAACAATCAATGGCCGCGAACCAATCGACGGCGGGTCTTGAAAATGCAATCAGGCAGGCTGTCGCCGCGGCGCTGGCCGGCATTGCAAATGGTCAAGCGACCGGACATCCATTTCGATGATGTTAGCCGCGCGCCTTCGCTAAACACACCGAAGGCGTCCGGCTGGTCCGCTGACTGACTGAATGGCTTGGAACGAATGGCTTGGAACAAAAGCAGGGCGCGACTGGCATCACCACAGTCGCGCCCTACGTCGCCGGTCAATTGGGGCAGGGGGGATGACCGGCTGCTGGAATGACTCACAAGCCCCGGAGTCGTTCCGGTTCCCGGATATTTTTTTAAGATATTACCACACGCTTAATTGATTCCGGAGCGCTGAACCCAAGCCCACCTGTTGCATTCTAACCATTAGATCGCCATGGGGCGACGGACGCGGGCGGGCGTGAGATGTCTCAGTTATTCAGGGCAGTTTTTGGGACCATCGCCGTTTCACTCAGCCTGGGCGCCGCTCAATTGGCGGTGGGCCGCGACTTGATCGGAACTCAGAATCCTGCGGGAACCTCCGAAGTCGTCAACAGCGCCGTCAAGGCCGATCGCGCCGACGCAGCAATGCGCACGGGGGCGGCGACGCGAACGATTTCGCTTCGGCTCGATGCGCTTTCCGATACCTCCGTCCTCATCCGCATGCCGGCCGCCAAGCCGACCGACACGCAGGTGCGCAGCGGTCCCTCCGCACCGTTGCTGACAAAGTCCGGGGATCGGAAGGCGACGGTGGCCTGCGAGCCCCCGGTCAGCGTGTTGACCGAAGTCGCCAAACGGCTTCAGCCCGGCCGCTGCATAACCTGAGAGAATTTTACCTTTTGGCCATCGCCGGGGCTTTGGTTCCGCCTTGCCGGTTCCGGTCGTTCCCCGGATGCTGTGCAGCGCGCCGCATCAAACTCCGGCGTCATTCCGGGGCGCGCTCTGGCGCGAGCCCGGAATCTCCACCGGGAGTATGGATTCCAGGCCTGCGCCAAGTGGCGCATCCACGATGTGCAATTGCACATCGGGGAATGACGGATTGATTTACATCTGGACACCAGCGGAATTTGGTCTCGCTGCCGTGTAGTGAT
>DATDHK010000302.1:0-17170 GCA_036521635.1 Bryobacteraceae bacterium
CCGGTGGCTTCCATGAGTTGCGAATCGTGCCATGCGGCGGTGTACCAGCGAAATGAAAAGCCCTGCCACACGGTGAAGCGCGATTCATTGAAGCTGAATGCCGCCAGAATCAACAGCGGCAGATGCAGGAAAAGATATGCCGCGAGAGCATAAACTGCGAGCGGACGGCCCGCGCGTTTCATAGCAACCCCTCTTCATCGCGGCGCACGAATGCAAGCAAGAGCAGCATCACGACGGCCATCAGAGCCAATGAAATTGCGGAGCCGAATGGCCAATCGCGCGCCGTCGTGAATTGATTCTGGATCAGATTGCCGATCATCGCGGACTTGCCGCCGCCCAACAAATCGGGCGTCAGATACGCGCCCAGGCACGGAATGAAAACCAGAATTACTCCGGCCCGAATGCCGGGCGCGGACAACGGCAGCACCACGCGCAGCAGCGTGGCCCAGGGCCGTGCGCCGAGGTCCGCGGCGGCTTCCAGGAGATTGCGATCGAGCCGTTCCAACGTGCCGAATAGTGGAAGAACCATGAACGGCAGATAGCCGTAGACCAATCCGAGGATCACTGCGCCGTCGTTATACAGCAGCGGGAGAGGGTCGTGAATGATTCGCAGTTTTTGAAGAGTCGAGTTGACCAGGCCGGTATCGCGCAGCAGAAACATCCATGCATAAGTTCGAACCAGGAAGCTGGTCCAGAACGGAAGGATTACAAGGCTGAGATAGAGGTTCTTCCGCTTTCCCGCGCGCGAGATGAACAGAGCAAGGGGGAAGCCTAACAACAGAGAGATTAGCGTGGATGCGCCGGCAATCCAGAAAGATCGCCACAGAATGCCGAGATAAATCGGATCGGCGAAGCGCTGGTAACTTTCCACCGACCACTGCATCGAGATGCCGCCGTACGTCCCGCGCGTCAGCAGGCTGTATGCCAAGATGATCAGCATCGGAAAAAGAAACAGCGACAGCATCACGGCCCAGGACGGCGCCAGGAACCACGCGCGCAAGCGGTTCATTTGAAGTTCAATTCGTCGGCCGGTTGCCACCACAAATGTACTCGTTCACCCGGAGCGAAGCTGGTTGCGGTGCGCGGCACTTCGGCCACCGCAAGCTGGCCGTCGTCGAGACGTGTTTCGATGTGCACGCAGTTCCCAAGGAACGTCGAGCGAACGACCGTCGCCGGATGTGAGCGAACGTTTTGATCCGGCGCCTGCGTTGCGACGCGCGTGACTTCGGGCCTCACGCCCACTTCGCCAAGCCAATTCACCGCGCCCAGAAACGACGCGACAAATTTCGTGCGGGGGCGCAAGTAGACTTCTTCAGGAGTTCCCGTTTGTTCAAGTATGCCGGCATGCATTACTCCCAGGCGGTCCGACAGGGAGAGCGCTTCTTCCTGATCGTGCGTGACGAACAAAAACGTAATGCCCACGCGGCGCTGAATATTTTTCAACTCCGCCCGCACCTGTTTGCGCAGATTCGGATCGAGCGCCGAAAGCGGTTCGTCCAGCAGCAGAACGTCCGGCGCCAGCACCAGAGATCGGGCCAGCGCGACACGCTGCCGCTCGCCTCCGGAAATTTCCGTTGGCCGGCGCCTTTCCTTTCCGCTGAGCTGCACTAATTCCAGAACCTCGCGGACCCGCCGGCCGATATCGTTCTCGCCTTTGCGCCGCAGACCGAATTCGATATTCTGCTGCACGGTGAGATGCGGAAACAGCGCGTAGTTCTGAAACACCGTGCTGACATTGCGCTGATAAGGCTTCAGGTGTTGAATCTCCGCGCCGTTCAGGCAGATCTCTCCGGAAGTCGGATCTTCGAAGCCCGCGATCATTCGGAGTGTGGTGGTCTTGCCGCATCCCGACGGACCGAGCAGCGAAAAGAACTCACCGCGCGCGATGTTCAGCGTGACGCCATTTACAGCGCGATGTGTGGGATAGTGCTTCGAGATTTCTCGAAGATCGAGGACGCTTTCCATTGCAAATTGAATGTTACCTCGGAGGATCGGCGGCGAACGGGAGATCGCAAGCCAACCAGGCATCGAAGCCGCCTATTACATTCATCACCTGCGCGTATCCCGCGCGTTGCAATAGACTGCTCGCGATCGCGCTGCGATAGCCGCCCTTGCAGTAAACGGCGACGGGCTTCGTCGAGTCAACATCGCTCAGGAGCGACGTCAACTTGTCGAGCGGTTTGTGGCGCGCGCCCGGCACGTGCCCTTCCTGCCATTCTGTTGGACGCCGCACGTCGAGGATCTGCACGCCGGTTGGATCGTCGTGGACAAACTGGTGAAGCTGCCCGGCGGTGATTTGAGATGTTTCTTCCACCGGCATTCCCGCGTGAGTCCAACCGGCGAGACCGTCTTCCAGATATCCGGTGACGTTCTCGATGCCGACGCGGGTCAACCGCAGCCGCGATTCATGCACCTGTTCCAGGTCGCCGCCGACCAGGACGATCTCCGACTGAAGTCCCAATAAAATGGCGGCCCAGGAGGCGTATTGTCCGTTCAAACCAATTTGTATCGATCCTGGAATGTGGGCCGCGCCGAACTCCGCGGCCGGGCGGGTATCGAGAACGATGGCGCCGTTTTCTTTTCGCGCAACCAACTCGCCGGGACTGAGTGCCGGTATCGCGGCCAGTTTTTCGAGCGGCGGCGCACCGGCGCGATTGATCTCGACATCCAATGCGAAGTAGCCGGGCCGCTCCGGAAGTTCCGCCGTCAGCAACTGCACGAAGGCTTCCCGGGTTTTCGGCCGAAGCGCGTAGTTCGAGATTTTCTCCTGGCCAATGGTGGAGCTGCGCGCGTTGCTCATCTGCCTTCCACACAGCGATCCGGCGCCGTGCGCGGGGTAGACTAGCACGTCGTCGGGCAACTTAAGCAGTTTCGCATGGAGACTATCGAAGAGCATGCCGGCGAGTTGCTGCGGCGTCATGTCGCCGGAAAGATCGGGCCGTCCGACGTCGCCGATGAACAGAGTATCGCCGGTGAGGACGGCCATTGGCTGTCCCGGTTTTTCGAGGTCTGTGACCACGACCGATACGCTCTCAATAGTGTGGCCCGGGGTCTCCAGAAATTTCAAATGGCACTGGCCGAAGGTCAGCTCGTCGCCATCTTGCACCGGGACATGGGGGAGAGATGCGCCGGCCTTTGCGCCTAGATAGATTGTTGCGCCGGTGAGTGCTGCCAGTTCGCGGTGCCCGGAAACAAAGTCGGCATGCAGGTGCGTTTCGATTACATACTGAATAGCGAGATTGTGTTTTCGGGCTTCCTCTAGATAGATGTCAACATCGCGCTGGGGATCGACTACCGCCGCGATGCCTTCGGAGCCCAGCATGTAGGAGGCGTGCGATAAGCAGCCGAGATAAAACTGCTCGAAATACATATAGCCTCCCGCATATGTTGCACAACGCGGCTCCGCCGCAATTAGTTTCGATCATGTGGGGGCGGGTTGGTAACCTGCGGCGGATTGGTAATCCGCCTTAAGGTTGATTCCGGAATTATTTACGGGCCGATTGCCAATCGGCCGCAGGTTACCAACCTGCCCCACAAAAAATTACTATGTACCAGATCAGGCTTTAGTTTTTTCCTGGACTTACTTCCCCGAGTTGAAACGTTTCTCAATCTCCGGCCAGTTTGCGACATTCCACCACGCGCCCAGATACTCCGGCCGGCGATTCTGATACTTCAAATAATATGCATGTTCCCACACGTCGATACCAAACACCGGGTAGTTGCCGTCCATAATCGGGCTGTCCTGATTCGCGGTGGAAATGATTTGCAAGCCTTTGCTGTTCTTGATTAGCCAAGCCCAGCCGGAGCCGAACCGTCCGGTCGCGGCGGCGTTGAATTTTTCCTTGAATTGATCGAAGCCGCCGAACGATGCGGTGATGGCCTGCGCGACGTTTCCGATGGGAGGTCCGCCTGCGTTGGGCGCCATGATCTGCCAAAACATGCTGTGGTTGACGTGACCGCCGCCATTGTTGCGAACCGCTGTCCGGATTTCCTCCGGAAGAATCGAGCAGTTGTCTTCCAGCAACTTTTCGATCGGCTTGTCTTGCAACGCGGGCGTCGATTCAAGAGCTTTGTTCAGGTTCGTGACGTAAGCCTGATGGTGCTTGCCGTGGTGAATCTCCATGGTCTGTTTGTCGATGTGCGGCTCCAACGCGTCAAACGCGTAAGGTAGCGGGGGAAGTGTGAATGCCATAGCTTTCTCCTCTTTCTTTCTTGTCGTTTTAGCCGGCGAATCCGCCGGCCTTCTCAAAGGCATCCGCGAGACGGAACATGCCCGCCTCGTCGAAGTGCTTGGTAAGAATTTGCATGCCAACGGGCAGTCCGCCGGCAGTTTTTCCGCAAGGTACGCTCATGCACGGGATCCCGGCCAGATCGCCCGTTACTGTATAGATGTCGGCCAAGTACATCTCCAGCGGGTCGTCGATTTTCTCGCCGATTTTGAACGCGGGTGATGGCGAGACCGGGGCGACGATCGCATCCACCCCGGCGAAGGCTTTTCGAAAATCTTCCGCGATCAGGGTCCGCACCTTTTGAGCTTTCAGATAATAGGCGTCGTAATAGCCGTGACTCAGCACGTACGTTCCAAGCATGATGCGGCGTTTGCATTCTGCGCCGAAACCGGCGCCGCGCGTGGCGCGATACATGTCGCTTAGCGTGTCCGCTTCCGCGCGAATGGTGTAGCGAACACCGTCGTAGCGCGCAAGATTCGAGCTGGCCTCGGCGGTGGCGATGATGTAGTAACACGGAACCGCGTACTTGGTGATTGGAAGGCTGATCTCTTTCACTTCGCAGCCGAGTCTTTTGAGAAGCTCTACGCCCTTCAGAATCGGCTGGGCGGATTCGCTGGAAAGGTCCGCGAAATACTCGCGCGGCAGGCCGAGTTTCTTGCCCTTCACGTCGCCATCCAGTTGCGCGAGGTAATCGGGCAGCGGGGCAAAAGCGGAAGTCGCATCGCACTCGTCGCGGCCCGCGATGGTTTGAAGCAAGAGCGCGGCGTCGTGAACTGTGCGGCCAAACGGACCGATGTGATCGAGCGAACTGGCGAACGCAGTGAGGCCATAGCGCGACACGCGGCCATAGGTTGGCGTGACGCCCACCACTCCGCAAAATCCCGCTGGTTGCCGAATGGAGCCGCCGGTATCGGAACCAAGCGCGACCACCGCCGTACCTTGCGCCACTGCCGCCGCCGATCCGCCGCTCGATCCGCCAGGAACCCGATCCATCGCCGCTGGGTTCCGCACGGGCCCGAAAGCCGAGTTTTCGTTGGGCGAGCCCATGGCGAATTCGTCGCAATTGGTTTTGCCAAGGATGATTCCACCGGCTTGTTCCAGGCGGATCACCGCGGTTGCGTCGTAAGGCGGGACGTATTTTACGAGAAGCCGGGAGCCGCAGGTGGTCCGGACGCCGCGCGTGACTATCACGTCCTTCACCGCGACCGGCACGCCGGCCAGTGGTCCCGGATCTTCTCCCGCGGCAATCTTCTTGTCGATACGTTGGGCCGCCGCGAGTGCGCGCTCCGGGCAAAAAGTCAGGTAAGCGTTGGTTTTCGGGTTCTCAGCCTGCGCAAACTCGAGTGCCGACGAAGTGAGTTCCACTGCGCTGAATTCGCGCGTCTCCAGTCCTCTTCGAACTTGCAAGGCATTAAGTGTGGCGACGTTCGCTGCCAGCGTGCTCATCGCTCGATCACCTTCGGAACCTTGTAATAACCGGCGGCGGCTTGAGGAGCATTGAATAACGCAGTGGCGTGGTCGAGCGGCGTGCGCTCACGATCCTCGCGAAGCGTGGCCGTCTCCTCAGCCTCGTACAGAACTTGCGCCATGGGCTGGACGTTGGACGTATCCAGCTCGTTTAACGTATCAATGTGCGTGAGAATTTCATCCAGATCTTTCGAGAGGCGGCCGATCTCGGGGTCCGTGAGTTGGAGATTCGCAAGGTCCGCCACATAGCGAACCTCCTTCGCGGTAATCTTCACGCGGAGGCCTTCTTGCGGGCTTGTTTGTAGAGCAGGCGCATGCTCGAGTCTTGAATCTCGTCGGCTTCATCGTTAGAAAGCCCCGGCTCATTGAGCCGCTGAGCGGGCTGGGGAGGCCGCCGCGGCGTTATCAGCCGAAACTCAATGTCGCGAATGATGCCGCCGCCCAATACGCCGGCGAGCTTCGCCAGAATCGGAAGACGCAGGTGAAACAACTGCCTCTGCCAAATGGCGTCCTCGGCTTCGACGATGAGGGAGCCGCGCACCAGTGTTTTCGCGGACGCATGCGAGGCGATGCGTTTGCCCACAGCGGCGGTCCAGGCCGCCACCGCCAACTCTTCGGTTGAAATAGCGTCGGACAACTTTAATTTTGCGAGGGACTTTCCAGCGCGCTCCATTCGGACCGAATTCAAGTTTAGCATTCCGGGGATTCGGGGAATGAGGCGACGCATTTCCTTCTATATTTGAGATGTGTCCCACACACTTGCCCGGCTGCGACTGAGCCTCGATTTCATGCCCTCGCCGGATCCCGAACATCCAGGCTTGCTGGTCCGCGATCCGTTTCGGTTCTCGGATTCGATGCTCCTGATTCCTCCACAACTGGTCCCCTGTCTGGCTTGCTTTGACGGCGAACAGACCACGCTCGATCTGCGCGAGAACCTGGTGCGGATCACGGGCCAGATACAGGTCGGCGAGCTGGAGAAGAATCTCGCGGACACGCTCAGCGACGCGGGTTTTCTGGAAGACGAGAAATTCGAGGAGCTGCGTTCGAAGCGTACGACTGAGTTCGCCGCCGCGCCAACACGGGAGCCGTCGCATGCGGGCTCGGCCTATCCCGGCGATGCCGAGGAAGCCGGCAAGGCTCTTTGTGAATTCATGCAGGGCGCGGTGTTGCCCGACGCCGCGGACTCGCTGGCCGGCATCGCCGCTCCGCACGTCAGCCCATTCGGAGGATGGGAATCGTACCGCGACGCTTATGGCACATTGCGCCCGGAATACCGGGATCGCACGTTTGTCATTCTGGGCACGTCGCACTACGGCGAACCCGACCGCTTCGGTCTCACACGCAAGCCCTTCGTTACGCCGTTCGGAACGGCAATCACCGACACGGCTCTCGTTGACGAACTCGCGGCCGGGTCGCCAGGCGGCGTCCGGATGGAGGATTATTGCCACGCCGTGGAGCATTCCATCGAATTCCAGGTGCTTTTCTTACAGTACATTTACGGTCCGGACATTCGCATTCTGCCCATCCTGTGCGGATCGTTTGCGCGCAGCATTTATCAGGGCGGTGGGCCGGAAGATAACGAACACGTAAAGCGATTCTTCGATGGCCTGGGCAATCTCTCGGCGCGAGAGGGAAACAAACTATTTTGGGTATTGGGTGTGGACATGGCCCACATGGGCCGGCGGTACAACGATCAAATGGTTGCGAAGGCGGATGAAGGAGAGATGCTGGCCGTCGCCGAGCGCGACCGGATTCGCATTCAGCGTCTTTGTGAAAACGATGCGCCGGGATTCTGGGACTTGGTCCAGGAAAACCAGGACGATTTGAAGTGGTGCGGGTCGGCGCCGATTTACACTTTCTTGAAAGCCGGGCCGCGGGCCAGCGGAACCCTGCACCGCTATCAGCAGTGGAACATCGATGAACAGAGCGTGGTGAGCTTCGCGGCTATCGGATTTAGATCTTCAGGATCTTGATCGACCCGTTGCTGCTCGACAACTCAATCAGCGGGCCGCCGCTTCCGATGGTCCCGTGCAATTCCGAATGGCGCCGCCCGCCGCCGTCATCGTGCAGCCCTTCAAATTCCGAAGTCGCCGAGGAGTGGGATGTGCTCGCGCGCACCCTGGCGTTCGCCGATGGCGGCAGCCGCAACACAATGGATGAATTGTTGGTGGATGCCCGGATCTCCGGAAGCTGCTTGGAGTCCACTCTCAGATCGATGTGCCCGTTCGACGATTCCGCACGCACCGGCCACGCCGGCGATGGGTCGCTTAACCTCGCATTGATGGAGCCGTTGGTCGTGAAGCCTTCGAACGAACCGTGGGACAGCTCGGCGCGAATGCCGCCATTTGACGTGTGCATATTCGCATTCCCGTCGATGTCTTGCGCGTCGATCGTGCCATTGGAGGTTCGCGCTTCGACGGCGCCCTTAAGCCGGCTCAAGCGGATCGCCCCGTTCGAGGTTTGCAGGCGCGCGTTGCCCTCTACGTCTTCAACCCGGATCTGACCGTTAGTACTTGTAATACGGTCGAGCTGCGTCTTGTGCGGCACGCGGATCGAAAGGCGGACTCCCATGTGCCAATGCGTGTCCATGGGGCGCACCACGCGGATGCGCACCGAACCCGGCGTCGAAGTGACGTCGACTCTGAGACCATCCAGCACGGACTGCGAGCTGGCATACTTGGCGCCGTTCACTTCCACCGAGTTCTGCTCCCAACCCATAACCTCGATCGGCCCATTGAAAGTCTCGATCGACACCGTTCCGCCGGGACTCAAAGCGTGCGTGGAATGGAAGTCTTCCTTAAACGCGTCGGATGGACCAAAATCGCCGAAACCCACGCAGCCAACCAGCAGCAATGCGGACCCCAACGGCAGCGTACGAATACACGTCCACATGGTTCACCTCTTGCGATCTACTACGAAAACAACTGCCGCCATGTTCCAGGATAATGGTGACTTGAGAATACGAAAATTGCTGGCCCTCAATCGGGGCGAAATCGCGATTCGCATCCTGAGGGCCGCCAATGAGTTGGGAATCCGGACGGTGGCCGTCTTCTCGCAGGAAGACCGGCTGAGCCTGCACCGTTTCAAGGCCGACGAAGCGTATCTGATCGGCGAAGGCAAGGGACCGGTGCAGGCTTATCTGGAAGTGGATGGCATCGTTGCGCTGGCCGCCGAAAAAGGTGTGGACGCCATTCATCCGGGCTACGGATTTTTGTCGGAGAATCCGGCATTGCCGCGAGCTTGTGAGCTGGCGGGGATCACGTTTATTGGTCCTGACGCGAATCTGCTGGAATTGCTGGGCGATAAGACGGTGGCCAAGGGCCTGGCGCGCAAGGCCGGTATTGCGGTGATTCCCGGCACGGACCAAGCTGTTGCGGGCTCAGCGGAGGCGGTGCGCATTGCGGGGGAGATCGGATATCCATTGATGGTCAAGGCCGCGTTCGGCGGCGGCGGGCGCGGCATGCGGGTCGTCGAGAAACCTGAGGAGCTGCTCCAGCGGATTGAAGAAGCGCGGCAGGAGGCGGGGGCGGCTTTCGGCAACGATGCGGTTTTTTTGGAGCGCTACATCCGGCGCGCGCGGCATATTGAGATCCAGATTCTGGCGGATCGGCACGGCAATTTCCTGCATCTTTACGAACGCGATTGTTCGGTACAGCGCCGCAATCAGAAAGTGGTGGAAGTTGCGCCCGCGGTTTCGCTGGATCCTAATATTCGCGCGGCGCTGGCCGATGCCGCGATTACGCTGGCGCGAGCTTCCGAATATTGCAATGCCGGAACGGTGGAGTTTTTGGTGGACGCCGACACCGGACGCTGGTACTTCATCGAAGTGAACCCGCGCATTCAGGTGGAACACACCGTCACTGAAATGATCACCGGCATCGACATAGTACGGTGCCAGATCCAGATTGCCGAGGGCCACGCGTTGCATGGCGCGGAAATGAATTTGCCCGCGCAGCAGGACATTCCGCTGCATGGCTTTGCTCTACAGTGCCGCGTTACCACCGAAGATCCGGCCAACGGTTTCGTCCCCGATTACGGCAAGATTCATACCTATCGATCGCCCGCGGGTTTTGGAATCCGGCTGGACGGCGCGTCGGCGTATGGCGGGGCGGTCATAACTCCGTTCTACGATTCGCTGCTGGTAAAAGTTACGGCGTGGGGCCGCGAGTTCCAGCATGCCTGTCAACGCATGGATCGTGCGCTGCGCGAGTTTCGCATTCGTGGGGTGAAGACCAACATTCCGTTTCTTGAGAATGTCGTCAACCATCCGCAGTTTCAGGCCGGCGAAACGACCACGTCGTTCATCGACCGGACCGAGGGGCTGTTCCATTTCGTACATCGGCAGGACCGAGCTACGCGGCTGCTCACCTATCTCGGCGAAATAATCGTCAACGGGAATCCGGAAGTGGCGAACAAGACGCGGCCCGCCGGCATTCGTGCCGCTCCAATTCCGCCACACGATTCCCGGCAACCGCCGGCGGGTACGCGGCAACTGCTGGATCGTCTGGGCGCTGAAGGGTTCGCCGCCTGGACCAGTTCACAGAAGCGATTGCTGATCACCGACACTACTTTTCGCGACGCCCACCAATCATTGATGGCTACGCGCGTCCGCACGCATGACATGCTGGCTATCGCCAACTTTGTTTCGCACCGGCTGCACAATCTGTACAGCCTGGAAATGTGGGGCGGCGCAACGTTTGATGTCGCTCTCCGATTCCTTCTGGAAGATCCGTGGCAGCGGCTCCAAAGGCTGCGTGAAGCAATCCCCAATATCTGTTTTCAAATGTTGCTGCGGGCTTCGAACGCAGTGGGCTACACCACTTATCCGGACAATGTGGTGGAGGAGTTCATCGCGGAATCGGCGCGTCAGGGCATCGATATTTTTCGAGTCTTCGACTCTCTGAACTGGCTACCGAACATGCGCATTCCGATGGATGCTGTGCGAAAGTCCGGCCGGGTGTGCGAGGCCGCAATTTGCTATACGGGCGATATCCTGGATCCGCGCCGCGAGAAATATTCGCTCGACTATTATGTGCGGCTCGCCAAAGAACTCGAGCGCATGGGCGCACATGTTCTGGGCATCAAGGACATGGCCGGCTTGTGCAAACCGTACGCGGCGTGGAAGCTGGTGAGTACTTTGAAACAAGAGGTCGGGTTGCCGATCCATTTTCACACTCATGACACCAGCGGCATCAATGCGGCCTCGATTCTCAAAGCTTCCGAGGCGGGCGTGGATGCCGCCGACGCGGCCATCGCGTCCATGAGCGGCGCCACCAGCCAACCGAACTTGAACTCGATCGTCGCCGCACTGGCGAATACGGAGCGTGCTACGGGCCTGGATCTGGATGCCTTGAATCGGTGCTCCGATTACTGGGAGGTTACGCGAACTTATTACGCCGCGTTCGACGACGCTCCGCCGACAGGCACGGCTGAAGTTTACATCCATGAAATGCCGGGCGGCCAATACACCAATTTGAAGGCGCAAGCCGAGTCCATGGGCCTGGGCGGGCGCTGGCGCGAAATTGCGCGCGCATATGCAGACGTCAACATGGCCTTTGGCGACATCGTCAAAGTGACGCCATCCAGCAAAGTGGTGGGCGACCTGGCGATTTTCCTGGTCACGCATAGCATGACGGTGAGGGATCTGGAACGGCTTGGTCCCGATCACGGTTTGACGCTGCCGAATTCGGTGGTCGAGATGTTGTCCGGATCGCTCGGGGAACCGGAAGGCGGCTGGCCTTCGAAATTGCAGGAGGTGATTCTGCGGGGCGCGAAACCGAAGGTGGGCCGGCCGGGTGACCATCTTGCGCCGGTGTCCTTGGAACAGACTGCGTCGGTTCTCGAAAAAAAACTGAGCCGCGAGACTTCGCCGGCAGATCTGCTGAGCTACCTGATGTATCCGGATGTCTTCCTCAAATTCGACGGCGCGCGCACTTCATACGGCAACGTGGATGTGCTGCCCACGCCGCAGTTTTTTTACGGACTCGAAACCGGTGAAGAGATCGCTGTCGAGATCGAAGCCGGAAAAGTTTTGATCGTTAAATTTTTGACCATGAGCGATCCGCAGCCGGATGGAACCCGGACGGTGTTCTACGAATTGAACGGCCAGCCTCGGGAGGTGTCGATTCGCGATCTTTCGCGGAAGGCGGCGGTTGAGTCGCGGGTCAAAGCAGATCCTGGAATTGCGGGGCAGGTGGGCGCGCCGATTCCGGGGGCAGTGTCCAGTATCTCCGTCGATGTTGGGCAGCAGGTGGCTAAGGGCGAGCGGCTGCTGATCATGGAGGCGATGAAGATGCAGTCGACGATTTACTCGCCGGTCGCGGGCGGGGTTAAGCAGAAGCTTGTCAAGGTTGGGGACAAGGTGGATGCGAAAGATTTGTTGTTGGTGATTGAATAGTATGTGGGGCAGATTGGTAATTTGCCGCCGATCGAAGATCGGCCTATTTGGTAGATCCTCAGAGCAACAGCCGATTTTCAATCGGCGGCAGGTTATCAACCTGCCCTACGAATGGCCGCCGTGGTCTTTTAGGAAGTCGGCCATTTTGGATTGCTTTGCCTGCACGGCAAGGCCGAGCGGCGTTAGCAAACCAGCCTTCATTTTTACGGTTGCGTTCACGTCCGCGCCGCGCTCCAGCAAGAGCTGAGCTAACTCCACATGCCCTTTGCCGGCGGCGATGTGCAGCGTGGTTTGTCCGAACGCCGTGACATGCACGTCCGCGCCCGACTTCAGCAGCAATTCAGCGGTATCGACGCGCTGATCGCCGTACGCCGTGTACGCCAGCAGCGGCAGATCGTGCGCGCCTCGCTCGCGGATGCACGCCGGATCTTCGATAAGCAAGCGCTTCACCAAGTCGTGCGCGCCTATCAAAGCCGCCGTACAAGTAGAGACCGGCGCGCCTAGATCCGCGAGGTATTTCGCCATCGGGATCAGCCCCATATGAGCGGCTGCCTCGATGCCCAGTTCGTCCCAGGTGGCGCGCGTCATCACCAGCATGGGGCAAAGTTTTTGAAGCTGCTTCACCTTTTCGAAATCGAAATGGGCCACTTGTGAGAATTGATTGACCAACTCCTGCGGCAGGCCGTAGGTATCGTCGCGCGTCACCGGTTTCCCCGAGAGGTCCTGCGTGTAGCGGCGCGCATAACTGACGCGATCGATCGTCGACGCATGCTGCAAAACTGGAATCGCACTACCCGTGGCCACATCCAGCGGCGTCTTGCCGTCGGCGTCGCGCACATCGGTTGCGGCGCCGCGGTGAATCAACATCTGAACCATGTCGTCGTATCCATGCATGGCCGCCAGATGCAAAGCGGTCTTGCCATCGCGCCGGCGCGCATTCGGGTCGGATGCGTTCATCAATAGAAAGCGCGACATGTCGCTGGCCGCTGCATGATCCGGATGGTTGAGTGCGGTTAGCAGCGGGCTCTCGGGACCGGCGCTCAAGTCGGCGCCCTTGGTCGAAATCAACGTCACCATCTCGGCCTTGCCTGCCGCGGCGGCGATGTGGAGAGGCGTTCGGCCGTCCGGCAGTCGGTTGCGGACAATCAGCGCGTCGTCCTTGGCGAGCTCGTTGACGCGTGCGGTATTTCCGCTGGCGGCGGCCTCAAAGATGTCAAGCACCAAGCCGCGGCGCGCTAACTCCTCCGCGATTTTTACCTGCCCCTTGAGACACGCGAGCGTGTACACCGAGACTCCGTCGGCATCCCGCGCATAGCGCAACGCCGGATCGCGGTCCAACATAGAGGTGACGGTTGGAAGGTCGCCTGCCAGCGCTGCCTGGCGAAACTTTTCGGAATCGAGTGCGGACTTATCCGGTGTAGGTTTGGTTTCCGCGGCCTCGCCGCTTACCGCCATGCCGGCCGCGCCAACTGCAATCAGAAGCTCTCGTCTGCTGTTTGTCATGCACTGACTTTGCGCTAACGGTCACAATTCGACAAGACATTCGATGTAAATTTCTTGCCCGTGGCGAAGTCTCCATTCTACAGTAGGTTGCAGGCCGGTGTTAACGTCGCGGCGCCTTGGCGGGCACCTGTATTTATGAGCCGCCGAGGAGGGCGGGTCGTATACTGAAACCGTGCAGATCGCCAATTCCACCGCGCGTATTCTTCGTTTCGGCGCGTTCGAGCTGGATGTGCAGAACGGTGAGCTTCGCCGCGCGGGAGTATTGATCAAGGTTTCGCCGCAACAGTTGCAGGTGCTGCAGCTATTGGCTGAAAACGCCGGGCAGGTATTGACGCGAGAGGAAATTCAGCGCGAGGTCTGGGGCAGCGACGTCTTCGTCGACTTCGACCGGAATCTCAATGTGTGCGTGGCCCAGATCCGCGCGGCGCTCAACGACGATTCCGACGCGCCGCGCTTCATTCAGACCATCCCAAAGCGCGGATACAAGTTCATTGCCCCTGTGGAGCGGATCGGAGCGCCGTCCGCGGTAATTTCGCCAGCTCCCACTCCCGCCCGGCGACGATCATTCTGGATAGTTCCGTCCGCGATCGCATTGTTGGCAGGCTGCGTTGCGGCGGCCGCCTATTTGCACTGGCGTCAGCCGGCAACGTCGCAACGGGTGATAGTCGCCACTCTTCCGTTCGAGAATTTAAGCGGCGATCCGAAGGAGGCGATTTTTGCCGACGGACTCACCGAGGAGCTTATCGGACAGCTCGGCAGTCTCAATCCGGATCGGTTGGGCGTCATCGGCCGCAGCTCGGTCGTGCGCTACAAAGGCGCGGCGCACGGCATCGATCGGATCGGCCGGGATCTGCACGCCGATTTCGTGATCGAGGGAACGGTTCGGCGCAGCGAGGGCCGGGTTCGGATTGCGGCGCGCCTGGTAAAAGTCACGGATCAAGCGCAAGTGTGGACCGACACGTCGGAACGCGGCGAGTCCGAAATGTTCCGGCTGGAAGAGGAGAGTGCGGCGCGGATCGCGAGTGCGGTGACTGAGAAACTTTTGGGTGGGGCGCAAGCGGTCACCGGCCGCGCGCATGCGAACAATCAGGAGGCATACGAAGCGTATCTGAATGGACGATATCTGCAGCACAATCGCAACCGCGGCGAGTATACGCGAAGCATTGCCTACTTTGAGCAAGCGGCCAAACTTGATCCGCGGTTCGATCTGGCTTATTCCGCAGCCGCGGAGTCGTACGTTATGCTGGGCCGTTCTGGCAGCCCCTCAAAAGAAGTCTTCCCGCAAGCGCGCGCTGCCGCCGAAAAAGCCCTGGCGCTGAACGAAGCGAATGCGGCCGCGCACAATGCATTGGCCAATGCATTTTTCTGCAGCGAATGGAATTGGAAGGAAGCGGAGCGGCATTTCGCGCGGGCTGTTACATTGAACTCAAGTTTTTCGCAGGCCCACTATGACTACGCATTCTTCCTGGTCGCAATGGGGCGCACGGAGCAGGGACTGACATCGTTGCGGCGCGCGATTGCATCGGATCCTCTTTCGACGCACGTCAATATGGATGCGGGCTGGTTGTATTTGCAGGCGCATCGATTCGACGATGCGATAAAGCAAGCCCGGCGCGCTTTGGAATTGGAGCCGGGACTGGCTGAAGCGAATGCTTGCATTGTACGGGCGTTGATCGATCAGAAGAAGTTCAAGCAAGCGCTGGAAGCCGTTCCTGGATGGCGAGGGAACGCCGGGAATCCGGAGGAGGCGCTGAAGCAATCGTACCGGCTGAAAGTACAGGACAGCGAGAGATCGGGCAAGGCGGATTCGTTCTCCATGGCGATGCTGTATGCGTTCCTCGGCGAAAATTCAAAAGCCCTGGATTCGCTGGAGCAGGCATTTGCACAGCGAAGCACCATGATGCCGATGCTTAAGACTGAGCCGGCCTTTGCGGCGCTGCATGCGGAGCCGCGGTTTCAGGAGCTGGCGCGGAAGCTGGCGCTCCCCTGATAGGGAGCGGTTTTCAGTTTTTTATTCGCGCGGCGCCAACCGGATCATGCTTAGGTTGACAGTGAAGACGCGGTCGTCGGTGGGTACGCTCCAGCATGGGCCGGCTTGAATGTCGATGCGGTACTCGTTTGCTTCGGGCAAATCGGCTTCTACGATGAACAGGCCCGGGCGGTCCAGCTTCCACTCGCCAATCTTTTTCCCGTTTGCGGTTGCGGTCAACTCCGCTGGATGTCCTTCACTGGCATGTCCGCGAATGCGCAGCCGCTGCGGGCCGGGGCGCACGCTCATCAATCGGACCACCGCGTGCTCTCCGATCCAGCGATATTTATTGCCGAACACGCCTTCCAAGTCGTACCAGCCTTCCAGCAAGCGGTCCGCGTGGCTGGGTAGACAAAAATCGATCACGTCTTCGCGATCGCCCGGGTAAAGCTCCGCCCGATCGGCGGAGGGCAGCAGGTTGTAAACGCCGCCTTCATTCGCCGCTTGATAGCTGCATCGCGTACAACGCAGTGTGTCGGAGGCATCGCGCGATATGACCGCATGACAATCCGGACATCTAAGCTGGGCCTGGAAATTGGATTCGTCAAAAGCAACAGGCGCGGGCCCGCCGGCTTTTTTGCAAACCGCGGCCAACGTCCCGCCCAGCAAGCGCGCCGCTCGCCATTCCGATCGATAAGGATCGAGCCGTGATGCCGTTCGCTTCACAACGCGCTCGCCCCAACCGCGCTCCGGCACGAACATTTCATACTCGGCATCCTCGAAATGCTTGCGGATCAGAAGATGCCAGGCCTTCAAATCCATAGTGTGGTTCTGGCGGATTCCGAAGCTCTCTTCCTGATGCGCGCCAATGACGTCGCGGACCAGATAACCCAGCAGCCCCCAATCGGAAAGCTTGCGCTCCCAAGGCTTCATGGTGTCGTAATAGGGGCAGCGATACAGGCGCATGGTGAGCAAACGCTTGAGCGGTTCTTCGGCGAAAAGAAATGTGCCGCCCGGCGCCAGCACGCGCTTCACCTCCAGGAAGACGCTCTCCATATTCATGAACTGGCTTAGCATCTGAAACGCCATCACGAATCGCAGCGAACCGTCGGCGAACGGAAGATTCACGGCGTCGCCGGCGACACGGATGGGCGCGCGGGAAAGCCGCCAGCGATCTTGCAGAGCTATGCCGTAGCGTAGTGAGTCAGCCGAAATATCCAGCGCGAATCCCTTGGCGCCAAATTCGTTCGCCAGCATGTAGCTGGTGTGGCCCACGTTGGAGCCGATTTCGAGAAACGGCGTCATCTCGCCGATGAATTCTAAATGATTGCGGATTACGGCGCCGCGCCGGATATTCTGCTCGGCGTAGTGGGCGATGGCGCGCTCGGGTTCGCCCAGAGATGCGAAGTTGTGAAACTCGACCTCGGCGCGTTTCACCGATAGCGACTGCGCTTCCATCAGAACAGCATCTCCAATGAGAACGAGCGCAGATCGGTCAGGAGCACGTCGGGCGAGTGCAGCTTCAATTCCTCTATGGGGACCAGACCTGTGGCGACGGCCACAGCGCGGATGCCGTTCGCTTTCGCCGCGCGGACATCGTTGGGG
>DATDHK010000303.1:0-7638 GCA_036521635.1 Bryobacteraceae bacterium
GACAATCCGCCAAACTCGCCCAGCATGGTCTTGATGCCGCGCGGCGCGGCCGAGTCGAAGACGCTCGGCGCGGGCTCTGAAACCGTGACGCCGTTACAGACGGCCGAGGTGCAGTAGGTGGTCGCGCTGTTGGTATAGGACGAGGGCTTGTAGGTAGTGTTGTTCGAGGGCGCCGAGGCGTCCGGCATCTGCGTTGCGCCACTATCGGCGATGATGAAATTGAAGTTGCTGAAGGGCTGGCCGCCGCCGGCCTGCGATAAGAAGTCGTACGCCTTACCGCCCGGGCTGACCAGCATGAATCCCTCGGCGAATGGCTCGCTGCTGGTGAAACTGTTGAGGTACACCTTGATGTCGTTGATGATGCCGACTTGCCCGCTGATGAAGATTTCAGAAGCATACGGGCTGGCGGGCGTGGCGCTCGGGTCGCCGTTCGAGCCGGCTGCTGGAATGGTAATTGCGCCGGTGTTGCAGAATCCGACCGTGCCGGCCGGTGGACCGGCTTGCGCCGTAGTCTGTTTGTTCACCACCTGCGTGATGGGCGTGCTGTTGCTTGCGGCAAACGACCCCGATCCACCATATGCCGCCGTGATGACGTGCGCTCCCTCGGTCGGGAACGTAAACTGGCACGTGGCGGATCCGCCGGACACGGTTTGGTTTCCGCCCGAGCAGGCAATGGCGTTGGTGCCATCCTTGAACGTCACCGTCCCGCCGTTTACCGTGCTGCCGCTGGTGACCGTGGCCGTCAGCGTCACCAGGCTGTTGGCTCCGGAGGTGAACGAAGGATTCAGGTTGGACGCCACGGTGGTGTTGGTTCCCTGGGCGTTGGTAAAGGTGATGGCCAAGCTCCATGAGGCCGAGCTGGCGTTGGCGCCGATGGTTCCTGCTTCGCCGGCGCCGTGTAATCCCGCGGCATATAGCGTCCAGGTTCCATTCGCGGTGATACCGGTGAATTGCGAGGCGAACGTTGCGTTGGTTGCGGGCGGCCCCGGGGTGGCGTACGTGGGGGTCGGTGCGGGCGAAGGGAATAATATGTTCGTGGAGCTGTCATCGGTGATCGGCTTGTAAGCGGGCGGGCTGCCTGGAAGGGTGTCGCAGGGCGCGCTAGGATTGCCAGCAGTGCCAGGGAACGTGGCCGTGCCACTATCGGCAACCGTGAAGGTCTGGCCGGCGAAGCTATGATGGCCGGACAGGCCAGTGCATGGCCTGCCAAAGAACACCAGGTTCGTCGTGCCGTTGGGCGCCACCAGCATGGCCCAGATGTGTTGTCCGCGTTGGGGGGTGCCGCCGGTACCGGCAACGGCGTTCAGCGTAATCGAGACCGCGCTGACCGGACCTCCGGCTCCCGACACCAGGATGGAGGAGGCTCCGGTGCCATAGGGCAGGTATTTTCCGCTCGCGTCGTCGAACGAGAGTTGCCCGTTGGCGGGCGTGCATGTGGTCACCTGGGCGACCGTGCTGCATCCGGCCGCCTGCAGGCTTCGGGTACTTCCCAAAAGACCAAAAATAAGAACGGCGCCAGCGGCAAAAAGTTGATGAATTGATTTAGACATTACGCGATCCTCCTCCGAACAGAAACCCGCGCAGGCATGAAGTGAGTACACCACCCGCTACGGTCAAAATCGAGCCGGAACTATAGACCATATCGGCCCGATGATTCCAAATCTCGCGAATAGATCTCAAATTTTATCACAACTCTGTTCCATAACCAACAGAAGATTTCCGGCGGGGGACGAATCGGCCGGGGGACCATTTTTTTGCAGTGCGTTTTAAACGTGTTACCGTGCATTTGCCTGAGCGCCACCCGGAGGAAGTACCGCTTGCTTACGCGCGCGGCTCGGGTAAGTAGCTGTGCAGGTAAGACAAGCGTCCTTTTGGGGTCATGTAAAAGAAAGATGAAACTTCCTCTTGAAACTTGGGTGTAACCTGTAGTACCTTTATCAAACGGTTATCTTTTCGGACCGCAACCAAACTGGAATCAACGGGAGGAACACTGAATGGGTGGGAGCCAACCCTACGTAGGGCAGATCATCATCGTACCATACAACTTCGCGCCGGCGGGCTGGATGTTTTGCCAAGGCCAGCTTCTGCCGATTTCGGAGAACGAAACGCTTTTTAACTTGATCGGGACTACTTACGGCGGTGACGGCCAAGAGACCTTCGCGCTGCCGAGCCTTGCCAGCCGCGTGTGTCCCCATGTCGGGGGCGGTATGCAACTTGCCGAAACCGGCGGCGTGGAAACTGTAACCCTCACCGTCCAGCAGATACCCCAACACACCCATCCGGTTCTCGCTTCCACCCAGGCTGCGAATAGCGCGATTCCGAACGCCGGCGTATTGGCGGCGGCTGGGCCAAAAACGTACGGCACCACCGCGCAGGATAGCGGCCTGGCAGCAAACTGCCTTTCGCCATCCGGCGGAAGCCAGCCGCACGAGAACCTCCAGCCCTACCTGGCGCTCAACTACATCATCTCCCTGTTTGGCGTCTTCCCGACCCCGACTTAAATCGAATTGTTGAGCCGCGAAGTTGCGTGAAAGCACCCGAAAACCAGATGAAAGAGAGAGAATAAGATGCAACCGTTCTTAGCCCAGATCATGATCGTTTCGTTCAACTTCGCCCCCAAGGGTTGGGCGTTCTGCAACGGGCAGCTCATGCCCATCAATCAGAACCAGGCCCTGTTCTCGCTGCTCGGAACCACCTATGGCGGCGATGGACGGGTTACCTTTGGTTTGCCCAACTTGCAAGGCAAAGTCCCCAATGGGGTGGGCGGCGGCTTCACGCTCGGCCAGACCGCGGGCACGACGTCGGTCACCGTGAACATCAGCCAACTGCCGATCCATACCCATATACCGTGGAACGCTTCCAACGTCGCGCCGACGTTGGGGGTTGCTCCGAATAACATTTTGGGAGGCGCCAACGCTTACCGGGCAACTCCTCTGGATACGACCATGCTGCCCAACGCCACAAACCCAATTGGCGGCAGCCAGCCGCATACCAACATGATGCCCTACCTGGTGCTCAACTATTGCATCGCGCTACAGGGCGTCTTTCCGTCCCAGACTTAAGCCCTTGGAAATTAGGAGAACATAATATGTCGTCACCTTTTGTTGGACAAATCGGGCTGTTTGGCTTCAATTTCGCGCCCAAGGGTTGGGCTTTCGCGGCCGGGCAGCTTCTACCGATCTCGCAGAACACCGCGCTGTTCTCGCTGCTGGGCACCACCTACGGCGGCGACGGGAAGAGCAACTTCGCGCTGCCTAACCTGACGGATGGCATCACGCCGGTCCAGGCGGGCCAGGGTCAGGGTTTATCCCTTTACGACCTCGGCCAGACGGGCGGCAGCGAGACCATCACGCTGCTGAACTCGGAGATGCCGCTGCACAACCACGTGATCGGCACGACCGACAATGATGCCACTGGCACCAACGCGGGACAGGCTCTGCTGGCGGACGGCAACGCGGTAAAGATGTACCTGCCGGCGGGCACGGCCTTCAACCAGCAATTGAACCAGAGCGTTATTGCCCCGGTCGGCGGCAGCCTGCCGCACAACAACATGCAGCCGTACCTGACGCTGAACTTCTGCATCGCCCTGCAAGGCGTGTTCCCAGCCCGCAGTTAATAAAACGGACCGTGGCGCGGACACTGGTGTAGTGCGTCGGAAATCCTGTACCTTTCAGGCAGCCAGTGGGGCGGACCCCCAGGTCCGCAGCCGACGCCCTCGTCGGCCTTTGGTTGTATCCGGACAGCCGGACCGGGGGTGCGGTGCAACAGCCGGACCGGGAGTGCGGTGCAACAGCACCGGGGGTCCGGTGCGGACGGTGGCGTCCGCCCCACTTTTACTCGTCAATACTGGTTCTCAGCTCCGGCGCATGCGCCAGAGCATGATTATTCCAAAAACCGCGCCGGACAGCGCCATTGTTCCAGGCTCGGGAGTGGCGGTGCACCGGGGGAAATCGGTAGGTTCATCCGAACAAGCCGAAAGCTTGATAGACCCGCCCGGCTTATCGGTTTCGTCGGCGTCGCTGGTAATGGTTGCTTTTAGTTTCCAGACGGTGTTTTGCAGCGCCAGAACGTACTCAAACGGTTTTCCCTTTTCGACGCCCTTCAAAAACTCTTCTTTAACAAGGACTGGATCGCATTCGGTGAGTCCTACCTTCTCATCATCGGAGGCAAAACAAATAATGGTGTCTCCATGCCCGCTGTTTTGAAAAAAGATACGGTCGCTCAATTTGGTCATTGCGTCATCCTCGAACAGTCTGATGAAGCCCTCCTGAACCGGAACAATGCCGGTGATCCTCACGATCAGAGGTTGGGCATTGCCATCGCACTCGTCGAATGTTTTGGGCAGATCGGCGAACGCGAATGGATCGTTTAAACAATTTGCCGCGAAACCCATCGGAGCAAAAAGAATCGCCGCGCAGACGACCAGGAGTGGGACGGAATATTTCCGGGGCACGCATGCCCCCTGACTATAATTGAAGCTGGTCATGGTCTTTTCCTCCCTTTCCGAGGCTGGTCCAGGAACGAGGAGTCAAGATAGGATTTCCATTATCACCGTCGCCCCGGTGGGCCGCATCCCAAGCTTTAGCGTCCGGGATGGGTTTGGCGTCCTGGCTGAAGGTAGTATACACCCAGGCGTTGCCCCCGTATTCTCGTGATCCATGGGTGTCCGGGACGCGCCATTTGGCGTGCACAGTCCGCTAAAATGTATTCGTACCCATGCCGCTTTCCGTCCGCCCAACCCTCCCTACCGACGAGCAGTTCGTATACCGGCTCGTCTACGAAACCACGGCCGAACAGCTCTTCGCCTGGACCTGGGATCCGCAGATACGCGACCAACTGCTGGACATGCAGGTCCGCGCCAGGCACGGCGCCTACGCCGTGGAGTTTCCCAACGCCGACTACGCCATCGTGCTGCTGGACGACCAGCCCGTGGGCCGCATGATCATCGACCGCGCCGGCGAATTCTACATGCTGGTGGACATCTCCATTGTGCCCAAGCATCGCAGCGCCGGCATCGGCACCCGGCTGATTCTGGGCCTGTGCATGGAGGCCGAGTTGATGCAAAAGAACGTCCGGCTGCACGTGAGCGTCACCAATGAGCGCGCGGCCGCCTTGTATCGGCGTCTGGGATTCCGGGTCATAGAGGATGGGGACGCCACTTTACTAATGGAACGGTCGCCGGGCGACCGCTCGCAGGTGATCGCCGCCCCGTAGCCAAAACGCGGTTGCGGGATTCTTAGTAGTCAATCACGATGTCGAAGTAGTCGTTGATATCCGACACGGTGCCGGGCAGCGCGCTCAAGACCACTTGGTGGTCGCCGAACTTGAGTTTGACCGGGATATACGTTGGAACCACGGCGCGATGAGTGCCCGTGGCGTTGGAGAAGAGGGAAGCCGTGCCGACATGCGCGTTGTCGAGTGCAACCTGGATTCCGATTGTCTGGTTCGCGACCTGCGACCATACCGAGCCGGAGACTATCAGGCAGCACGGACCATCGCTTGGCGCCTTGAAAGATATGGTAATCGGAAGCGGACCCTTGCGCTGGTTCGCGATTATTTGAAGAGCCACGGGAATTCTCCTGCCGCTATAGAGTAGGGACGCCAGCGGCTAGGTGCAATCATAGCATGGGGGTTTCGGTGGGGCGGGTCCCCTGACCCGCGCCGGGCGCCCTCGCCCGGCTTGTCGAAGTTTCAACGAAATCCGAATCGGACGGCGTCCGCCCCACAAAAATGCGTTGGCGATCAGGGCCTAGTACAAATTGCAGAAGTTAGCGTCAGACCGCGTTTAGCACTCGAACTTCTGCAATTTGGGCCTAGGGCATCGCGCACGGGTGGTTAGGCCCGCAGCTTATCCAAAGCGTCAGCAGGAGCGTCAGTACATATCCGATTATCAGCAGGAACAGCAGCGCAACTGTGACGACGGTGCAACCGCTGGGGCTATTTCCCTTGAAAGTTCTTCGTAAAAACTCTCGTAGCGTCACGCAGCCGCCGCCGAGATGGCCCTCACCCATTCCGAACAAACACCCGACAAGTACGTCTTTAAAGTCTCCATTTTGTCGAAATGGAAGACGCGAACGTTCTGCTGCTCCTCCAGCTCCTTGCGGAACGCCAGAATTTCCGGATCGGTCTCGCGCGGAGCGTCCTTCAAGCACACGATGAGTTCCCGCATCGGAAGGCTCGGGTCGTCCCGGCAGTCGGCCGCCAGAAAAAACATTTTCCGGAATAGGTTTTTGGGTCCCCAATCGTCCTCGAAAATCTGTATGTAATAGGTGCATTGCCGGACGTTTTCCGCCACGGCGGCCCGGACCCCCTCGATCTGGCCGTCCTCACGCAGCCCCACCGACACCAGCAGAATCTTCTGCGGCATGGCCTCCGCCGCATTCACTTCGCTGATTGCCGCCCGGCACGTGTCTTGTTCGCGTTGCAGATCGCCAGGCGTCGAAATGAACACCCGGTGCATGTCAAACCCGTGGATCATCATAATTGGAAAGACAAGCTTACCGAATGCCGGGCCGGTTCACAACAGGGCGGCGGCCAGCGGTGAGTCACGGCAGACCAAGGTATTTTTCACGCCTATCCCTTCAACAACTTACTCGCGAATACCGCATCGCTCTCACCACCCCGCGTGATAAATCTGGAACGAAAGGAAGTAACAATGTCCGACATTTCCACAAACCAATCACCGGCCACCGGCCACAAATCACAGCCCCAACACTCAACCGGCCCTCGCACCGACGCCGGCAAACAGCGCTCCTCGCTCAACGCGCTGCGCCACGGGCTAACGGGCCAAACCGTCGTCCTGCCATCCGACGACCTCGCCGCCTACCAGCTCCATTGCCAGGAATTTCTCGATCAGTACCAGCCCAAAAACAAAATGGAGGTGCAGCTAACCCAGACCATAGCCGACCTCACCTGGCGCCTGAATCGCGTCACCGCCATCGAAGCCAATCTGCTCACCTTAGGCATCGCCGAACAATCCCATAACGTCGACACCGAAAACGGCCAGGCTCACTCGGCGCTGGCCATGGCCAAAGCTTTCCACCAGCAGAGCCGGGCCATGGTCAATTTCAGCATCTACGAACATCGCCTTTCATTGCGTCTCCAAAAGACGACCAAGCAGCTCGAAGAATCCCAGGCCGCCCGCATGGCCCAGGAAAAGCTGGACATGCACTCCGCCGCCAAGATCCTTCAAATGCATAAGAATAAGAAGGTTCCCTACAATCCCACGGAAGATGGGTTCGTTTTTTCAAATACCGAAATCGAAACCTATATCCAGCGCCGCAACCGCCAGGATCAAGCTTATGGCCGGCCCACATGAATCCCCAACCCCAGTCCCCAGCCCCAAGCCCCCACTTTTCCCCTTGACTTGAACCCGGTTCGCCACTAGACTGTCTCAACAGATCTCGTAAAGGGGGCCATGTCCGCCATGTTCAAGAGAACTTTGTTTTCCCTTACTGTTGTTTTGTTTATCGCATCGATGCTGGCCTTTGCGCAGACCGATGCCACCGTTTCGGGAACCGTAACCGATCCCACCGCCGCTCACATCGTGAATGCCAGCGTCACGGCGTTTAATTCCGCCACCGGCATCGTGACCACCACGCAAACCAACCAGGCCGGGGTGTATGTGTTCGCCGCACT
>DATDHK010000304.1:0-1553 GCA_036521635.1 Bryobacteraceae bacterium
CCCTACACTGTCACTGCATCCGTATCCGGCGTTGCCACTCCCGCAAACTTCTCGTTGACCAACCTCGCGGCGACTGCGCCGAGCATTTCGGGTTTGAGCCTGACGCAGGGCCCGGTGGGCGCAAATTTCACGATTAACGGGTCCAATTTCAGCTTCCCACAGGGGTCGAGCACGATCACCTTAAATGGCGCCACTGTCACCGCCACGAGCTGGAGCGCATCCAGCATCAACGTGACCGTCCCGTCAGGAGCCACGACTGGAAACGTGATCGTCACCGTTGGCGGCGTGTCCAGCAATGGCGTGCTCTTCACCGTCACCCCGCCGCCCAATATCACCGGCATCAGTCCCACCTCCGGCCCCATCGGGACCAGTGTAACCATCACCGGCACGAACTTTGGGCCGACCGTAGGGACCATTCAAAGCTTTGTCACCTTCAACGGTATACAGACCAGGGCCTCGAATTGGAGCGACACCAGCATCACCGCGCCTGTTCCAGCGGGGGCTGCCACCGGCAATGTGATTGTTCTTGTGGGAGGAGTGGCGAGTAACGCCGTTTCCTTCACGGTCACAGTTCCTCCCAGCATCACTGGTTTGAATCCGAACTTTGGGCCGGTCGGCACCTCGGTGGCGATTACCGGCACGAACTTTGGAACGACGCAAGGGAGCAGCACGATTACGTTTAACGGGACAGCCGCGACGCCGACGAGCTGGAATGCGACGGGCATCGCGGCGCCGGTTCCTTCGGGGGCGACGACCGGCAATGTGGTCGTCACCGTTGGCGGGGCGGCGAGTAACGGCGTGAACTTCTCAGTTACCACTTCATCGGGAAACATCTCCCTGGTGCAGCACATCAGCAAGGATGCAGGCGTGACAACCAGTTCATCGCTTGCGTTCGGTAGCCCTAACGCTGCGGGAAATTGGATTGCTGTTTGTATCCGCGGGGGTAATTCGAGCTCGCAGATATTCACAGTCTCAGATTCCAGCGGAAACACATATCGCCAGGCGATTCAATTCGGTCAAACGACAGCCGGAGAAACCCTCGGAATCTTCTACGCCGAGAACATCGCCGGCGGCGCGAACACGATTACCGTTTCCGAAACGATCTCGGGTGCCTTGCGGTTCGCCATCCTGGAGTATTCGGGTGTTGCGCTAAGTAACTCACTCGACGCCGTGCCCGCTACGGCACAGGGAAGCAGTACGACGCCCAATAGCGGGAGCGTGACGACCGGAGCCGGCGGAGATTTGCTCTTGGCCGCCATCTTGACGACGAACCCCGCTACTTTCACCGCGGGAACCGGCTACAACATCAAAGAATTCGTTCCCGCCGAGCCGAACACCAAGCTAATCGTCGAGGACCAAATACAAAGTGTCGCCGGAACTGCTTCGGCTGGCGCCACCATCGCCGCAGCTGACAATTGGGGCGCGGGCCTCATCGCCGTCAGGTCCATCAGCGGTGTGGGCTTCCCCATCTCCGTCAGCGTTTCGCCGTCCACGGCCAGCGTTCCGTCCGGATACGGATCTCAGGCGTTTACCGCTACGGTAAACAATGACTT
>DATDHK010000305.1:0-11325 GCA_036521635.1 Bryobacteraceae bacterium
ATGCTTCCGCCTTCGGAAAAGAAGGGCCATAGATGGCTATCCGTCTTGCCGTCATTGTCGTGCAGATGAGTGGAGCGGATGCGGCTCTTGAGAATGGTGTACGCGGTGGAGACGCCCTCCTTCATGTTGGCGTGGCCGACATCCAGGCAGAAGTTCATTTTCAGGTGCGTCTGCTGTAGGAAACTCACCAGGCGCTCGGCGCTGGCAAGCTGATTGGGAATATTTTCGAGCAGCACTTCCACGCCCCGCTCGCGCGCGAACAGATTGATTTCTTCGAGCGCCGTGAAAGCGGCTTCCACTTTGAAATCGTCGTATTCCTCTTCTTGGACGCCCAGGTGCTGGATCAGATAGCGGAACGGAATCGTCTCCGCGATATCCAGCGCGCGCTTGATCTCGTCGATCATCGTGAGGCGCTTGGACTTCACCGGCTCCGTGATATTGATGTGTGCATTGGGACCGGACCGTCCCCACACGTCATCGCTGTACATCGGCGAGTGCAGCGAATGCAGCTTCAACTCGGAAGCGCGAAACCAGTGGCCCAGTTCATTAATCTGCGGCCTATCCCTGTAATCCAAATGTTGGCGCGCACAGAAGATCTCCACCGCGGGAATGCCGGCTTGCCGGATTTTGTCCAACCAGACAGTGTTGAGGCGATGGTTGACAAACAAGTGCGTCGATAAAACGTGATCCATTAGTGTCCGATCTTAGGTATCGCGGCGTGGTCTCAGTAGCCTTCTGCTTTTCCGCTGGCCCGGCCGTCCGATCCGCCTTGCAGCCAGCCGCCGTCAATCAGGATCGCTTCCACCCTGGCGACTTCCGGCGATCTGGCGTCGTAGGGCGCAATCTTGTGCCCCATGGCGTGCAGCAGGGCAATCGTATCCGGCGAGATTCCTTTTTCCAGATACAACTGATCCGGCATCCACTGGTGATGCACTCGCGGCCAATCGATGGCGTCCTGCACATTCATGTGAAAATCGACAACGTTCAGAATCACATTGAGGACGCCGTTGATGATGCGCGACCCGCCGGGCGCTCCCAGCATCAGGTACAGCTTGCCGCCGCGCAGCAACATGGTGGGAGTCATCGACGATAGCGGACGCTTGCCGGGCTGAATGGCGTTGGCCTCGCCCTGGATCAAATGGAAAAGATTCTCCTCACCGGGCTTGGCGGCAAAGTCGTCCATTTCGTTATTCAATAAAAAGCCGAGACCGGGAACCGTAACCCCGCTGCCGTATCCGCCGTTCAGCGTGTAGGTAACGGCGACCGCGTTCCCCTCGCTATCCACCATTTCGTAATGCGTGGTCTCGGTGCTTTCGTACGGCGCCAGATTTCCCGGACGAATCTGTTCACTGGAAGAAGCGTGCTGCGGATCGATACTGTTGCGGCGGCTGGTAATGTATCGCGGATCGAGCAGTTTCTGGATCGGTACTTTGTAGAAGTCCGGATCCCCGAAATACTCGCTGCGATCGGCGTAGAAGCGGCGCTCGACTTCCGCGACGTAGTGGATGGCCGCCGCCGAGCCTGCGCCCGCCTTCTCATAACCGGAGCCATCCAGCATGGCGAGCATTTGCAGAATGCCAATGCCACCCGAACTCGGTGGCGGCGAAGTGATGATCTCGTAATCGCGATAGTGGCCACGCAACGGTGTGCGCTCCACAGCCTCATAATTCTTCAAATCTTCCAGCGTGATCAATCCGCCATTGGCCTGCATCGCGGCGGCCAGCCGTTTCGCGGTTTCGCCCTCGTAGAAATCGCTGGCCCCCTTGTCGCGAATCCGTTTCAATGTTTCCGCCAACTCCGGCTGAACCAGCTTGTCGCCGTATTGCACGCCCAGAAAGATCCGCTTCGATTCCGGAAACTGCACCAGCAGCTTGCTCGCGCTCTCGCCCTTCAAGGATTGCGAAAGGCTGTACGAAACCGGAAAGCCCTCCCCCGCCAACTTCAGCGCAGGTTCCACCAACTCGGCCCAGGACTTGTGACCGAATTTCTTGTGAGCGAACTCCAGCCCTCGCACCGACCCCGGAACGCCGGCAGCGCGCCACCCCACCAGACTGTCCTTGGTGAGATTGCCCTTCGCATCCAGATACATATTGCGCGAACTTTTGGCGGGCGCCTTTTCCCGAAAATCGATAAAAGTTGTGCGGCCGTCGGCCATGCGCACCAGCATGAATCCGCCGCCGCCGATGTTGCCTGCCGACGGATGCGTGACGGCCAGCGCGAATCCCACCGCAACCGCGGCGTCGATCGCATTGCCGCCGGACTTGAGCACCGCCAGACCAACGTCGGCTGCCAGCGGCTCCTGCGCAACCACCATGGCATTGTGTGAGTGTACGGGCTGGCGCGCAAGCAAGCTGACAGCCAGGAATAAAACGCAACCGACGGTACGGAGTCGCATAAATCTAGATTACCTTGTTCCCCTGCGCTGCTCGAACCAATACAGCGCGGCGCCCAGCAAATTCGCGCCCACGGCCACGCCGGCGATTTTCGCTCCAAAGGAAACCCAGCTCGTTACCTGAATAATCGGGAATATCGCCAGAACGCAAAAGAGCAGCGTCATCGCGAAGCCCGAACAGGCTGCAACGCGCAACCACAGGGGAGGCCGCACTTTTCCATTGCGGAATCCAACGATCGGAATCGCAAACATCACCAGATATGTCAGCGCATAAAAGATATTCGAAGCGCTGTCGAGGATTTGAAACGCTTCCTGCTGTCCGACCCCCGCCAGACTCACCAGGCCCACCGCCAGAATCATCGCCGCCACGAAGAGAATCGAATTCACCGGCGTCCGATATTTCGGATGAAGCTTGGAAAACCAGCGCGGCAGTAGATTGTCCCAACCCGCAACCATCGGCAGCCTCGTGCTTCCCGCTACAGCCAGAGTGCAAGCGCCAAGCTGCCGGAAGACCAGCAGGAGAATTACGATCGGAGCTATGAAACCCGCCCACTTGAAGCCCCGGAACGCGATGGCTAGCACTTGTGGAATCGGCCCGATGAGATCCACTTGTTCCGGCGAAACGTACGCGAGGATGGAGCTGGTGCCCAGAATGAACATGAGCGCGATGATTGGCGATGCGATTAGTACAGACCGTCCGATGCTGCGCGCGGGGCTTTTGCATTCGCCCGCCAGGATCGCCACATATTCGAAACCGCTGAATGCCCCAAACGAAATCTTGCCAAGAATATTCAAACTGAAAAGCGAAAAAGCGGGCATGGCCATGGCCAGCGGATGATACTCGCGCAAGCCGCCCGTCGTCAGGCTAAGCAACGGAATCAGAAGTAGTGTTCCAAACGTGATGATTTGTGCGACGCCCCCGGCGTTTTGAAACCATTTCCCAACGCCCAGGCCGAGCACCGTCACTACAATAAGAAACCCAACCAGTGTGCACGTCACGAGCAGGATGAACCACTTGCTTGCGCCTAGGTCCGCGACGCCGAATGCATAGGCGATATTGGTGGCGATGGTCATTCCCTGCGACGACATGAAAACTATGATGTACAGCCATAGATTCCAGCCGACCAGAAATCCCACGAAATTGTTAAAGCCCAATTTCGCCCATTGATACAATCCGCCTTCCAGCGGCATGACCCGGTTGAGATAAATGACCACCGCTGTCAGAGGCACGTAGAACCAAACCACGGCGAGCATCCAAAAGACGATTTGCGAGGAGCCTAGCTTGGCCGCCGTCCCCACCCAGTGCGAGCCGACCACGTAAAGAATCTGCGTGAGGATGAGATCCCCGAGCCCGAGTTCTTTCTTCAGCTCGGCGCTGTGAGTTTGTATGCTGTCGGCGGAAGCCATGCAAAGAAAGCGTGAGAGAAATACGTTCGATTTCCCTCTAAGTGACTATGAGCAACATTCCAGGAATCAGATGCCCAGGTTGCGGATCGCGGGACGTTCGCCCTTCCCGGCAAACCGGATTGCTAACCAGACTGCTTCGCCATTTCTTCAGCCGTCCGCAGCGCTGCCGCAGTTGCCGGCGCCGGTTCTTCCGTCCCCTGGACCCGCAATTTATGGATATGAAAGTTCGCGCGACCCAGCGAACGATCTAGGCAAAGCTGCGCACGGCTGCGGCTTCGTCGTCGAAAACCTCGAACACCGTGTACAGCTTGGTGATCTGCAACAGGTCCTTGACGCGCTTGCTCAAACCAAGCAGCTTGAGCTGGCCGCCGTGATTGGTTACGGTGGTGAAGCCGGAAACCATTTCGCCGATTCCCGAGCTGTCGATATAAGAAACATCGCTCAGGTTTACCAGCAGCTTCTTGTCGCCTTTGGTAGCCAGATCGCGGATCGCATCCCGAAAAGTGCTTGCGCCTTCGCCGAGGGTGATACGGCCTGTGGCATCGATTACGGTTACGTCGCCTACTTGGCGGGTCGTCAGTTTAACGCTCACGAATTGAACCTCCCTGTCCAAAAACTTGTCAACTGGCTTTTGCCAGATACTTCACCATTCGTACTTCGGTCCCGCCCGGTTGAGCGCGGCGAACTTGAAATTCGTCCACGAAGGCCTGAATCAAAAGCAGTCCCCGACCGGATTGCCGCAGCAGGTTCTCTTCCGCCAGCGGATTCGGTAACGCGTTCATGTCGAATCCCTCGCCTTCGTCGGCGATCACCACGGTCAGCCGGTCGGGCGCTTTCATCACGGAAAGATGAACCTTCTTGCGCGCGTTGTAGCGGTTTCCATGCACCACGGCGTTCACCATGGTTTCCCGGACCGCCATTCCGATCTGGTGCAACTCTTCCTCCCGAAACCCTATTTCCTGAGCGTCGTGCAGCACCGCATCTTCCGCGATCTCCACGCTGTCGAGGGTGGAATCGAGCAGTATGTCTCGTTCTGCCATAGTTTCGGATACGGGCCGCAGCGTGGCCAAGTCGAATGCTTACAGTAAAATACTAAGACAGGCAAAGTCAAGAATGCTGAATGTGGGGCAGGTTGCTAACCTGCCGCCGATTGGAAATCGGCCATTTCAGTCGTGAACCAGAGGTCCAATATCCAATGCACGCTTTCGTCACCGGAGCAACCGGCCTGCTAGGCAGCAATCTCGTCCACGCTCTCCTAGATCAAGGACACGAAGTACGCGGACTGGTCCGCTCCAAAGAGAAAGCTCGGCGTGTCTTTCCCGACGACAAGATCGATTTCGTAACCGGCGATATGAACGACGTCAGCGCGTTTGCGCCCCGTCTCGCCGGCTGCGACGTCCTTTTTCACACTGCCGCCTATTTTCGCGAATATTATCAGCCCGGCGACCACAAGGGCACACTCGAAAAAATCAACGTGCAAGGCGCCGTCGATCTCCTGATTGCCGCGGAGAAGCAGGGTGTCAAGAAGGCGATTCACATCAGCTCCGCGGGCGTCATCGGCCGGAAGCCGGACGGCAGCGCCGGCGATGAAAATACACCGCCCGACGATCGCGCCGCGTCCAATCTATACTTCGCCAGCAAGGTCGATACGGAACTGGCCATCAAGCGATTTTTGAAAGAACGATCGCTGCTGGTAGTGATGATTTTACCCTCGTGGATGTGGGGTCCGGGCGACTCGGCGCCCACCGCCAGCGGAAAGTTGCTGCTCGATTTCTTGAAGCGGAAACTTCCCGGGATTGTGGATGGCGGTTCTTCAATCGTAGATGCGCGCGACGTAGCGCTCGCCACAATTATCGCGGCCGATCGTGGCAAGTCCGGCGAACGCTACATTGTAGGCGGCAAGTATTTCGACCTCGCCGCTGTCTTGGCTACGCTTGAACGCGTGACAGGCATCCCCGCTCCCACGCGCAAAATCCCGTATGCACTGTCGCTCGCGGTGGGCGCGGCGTCGCAAACCTGGGCGCGATTGACCGGCGGAAAAGCGCTGGTAACGCTGGCGGGCGTTCGCACCATCCATGGAAAGAACGAAGTGGATTCCAGCAAGGCCATCCGTGAATTGTCGGCGTCGTTCCGCCCGTTTGAAGAAACGGTGCGCGACGAAGTCGAGTGGTTCCGCAGCCACGGCATGTCGTAGATTGGTAGCGATGAACAGAGATGCTGTGTTTGCAGCAATCGTTGACGCCGGAATCGTCCCGGTGGTTCGTACCGAAAGCGAGGAAGGCGCCATCCGTGCAATTGAGGCCATTTTCCGCGGAGGGATTCGCACCGCTGAAATTACAATGACCGTGCCCGGCGCCATTCGGGCGCTGGAAAAAGTGGCCGATAAATTTGGCGATCGGATGCTGCTCGGCGCCGGCACCGTGCTCGATCCCGAGACTGCGCGTGCATGCATGCTGGCCGGAGCGGAGTTCTTCGTTACACCAAGTCTCAATCTCAAGACCATCGAAATGGCCAGGCGATATTCGAAGGTCATCACTCCCGGAGCGCTCACGCCCACCGAGGTCTTGACCGCGTGGGAGGCCGGCGCCGATGCGGTCAAAATCTTCCCGTGCAGCGCTGTCGGCGGTGCGAAATATATCAAGGCGCTGCGCGCGCCGTTTCCACAAATCGAAATGATTCCCACCGGTGGCGTGACCCTTGAAACCATCGGTGACTTTCTGCGAGCCGGCGCATGCGCGGCCGGCGTGGGAGCGGAGCTGATCGACAACGCCAACATTCGCGAAGGCCACTATGAGGTTTTTGAAGAGCGGGCCCGGCGTTTTCTGGAAGCCGTCGCGAAGGCGCGGGCGTAGCGCTTAACGCTGGGCCCAATACCGTTCGCGGGCTTGCATTACAAGTCCCTTGGGCCGGGCCGTCAATTGGATCGCGCGCCATTCGGAAATTCTGACCGGCTGGTCCGACACGTAGCCGATACTGTATTGGCTGCGCAGCTCGTCTTGAATAGCGTCGAATATTTGATCGATGCTACGCTTTTTCGAGACCTCAAAAAAGCCGGCGCCCGTGTCTCTTGAAATTCGCCTGAGCGCACCCGCGCCGCTCTCGCCCATCGAGAGGAATCCATATGCCCCCGCATCGGAAAACAGAATGGAATACACCAGCGTGTCGGCGCGTTGAGCGGCTTCGATCGCATCCATCAAGCTGGCGTCGCTCCCTACGTCCACGCCGTCGGTGAGAAGTATGAGCGCCTTGCGCCCTTGCTGGTTCTGCATGACGTCTTTGGACGCCTTCACCACTGCGTCGTACAGCACGGTGCCGCGGCTGGTCGGGACCGAGAGTTCCTGACGGCTGGGCGTATCGACGTCGGCGAGGGCGTCGTTCAACTTCTTGAAAGAGGACGTAAGCTTTTGCCGCATGATCGCAGCCATGGCGAACTGCATGATGAACACCTGATCGGTGGCGTCGCGCAACACCTGTTCCAGGAATCGAAAACTGGCCGCGCGTTCGGCGTTCATGACGCGGCGCTGGCTCATACTGGTGTCGACCATCAGGCCGATGGTGAGCGGCAGATCGGACTGGCGCGCGAAATATCGAATGGTTTGCGGATGGCCGTTTTCAGCAAGCGAAAAGTCATCCTTATCGAGATTGCGAACGATCTCCCCCTTCTTGGTCCGCACGGTCGCCAGGACGTTGACGACTTTCACGTCGGTCTTGAATGTGGCGTCCTGTTGGGCGCGCAGGCCCGCGGCTGCGTACAAAAGGGAAGCCGCGGAGATGTTAAATTGGCGCCTGGTTCGCAACGTCTTTAACGATGCTCGTAGACGGCGGTGGGTTACCTATTTGATCCAGATAGTTTTGATGTTCACAAATTCGCGGATGCCGAAACTCCCCAATTCGCGCCCATAGCCCGACCGCTTGATGCCTCCGAACGGCAAGCGCGGATCTGACGCGACCATGCCGTTGACGAAAACCTGCCCAGCTTCGATTTCATCGATGAACCGTGAGCGCTCGCCGGCATCTTCTGTCCAAACGCTGGCGGCGAGCCCAAAGTCAGAGTCGTTCGCGATCTCAATCGCAGCCTCGACACCGCTTGCGCGGAACAACATCGCCACCGGGCCAAAGAGCTCCTGATAGTACACCGGGCAACTCTTCCGAACGCCGGCCAGCACCGTCGGCTCATAGAAATTTCCAGCGCGCTGCAAACGATGCCCGCCCGTCAACACTTGCGCTCCCGCGGCCACGGCCTGGCGCACCTGCCCATCCAGATCGTTCACGATTTGAACAGTGGCGAGCGGACCTACGTCCGTGGCCGGATCCATCGGGTCTCCAACCTTCAGTAATTGCATCGCAGCCACAAAGCGTCGCTCGAATTCCGCATATATCTTTTCATGCACGATGAAGCGTTTGGCGGCGATGCAGGATTGGCCGCTATTCACAGTGCGCGCCTTCACAGCGGTAGTGGCCGCCTCATCCAGATTGGCGCTGGGCATCACGATGAACGGATCGCTGCCGCCCAATTCGAGCACCGTTTTCTTAATTTGTTTTCCGGCCGCGCTTGCCACTTGCATTCCTGCGGGTTCACTGCCGGTTAGCGTGACCGCGGCAATACGGTGGTCATCGATCACTTGGCCAACAGCGCCGGATTCGATAAGCAGCGTTTGAAATTCTCCGTCCGCAAATCCGGCGCGGACCAGCACGTTCTCGATAGCCAGCGCGCATTGCGGCACATTGGACGAATGTTTTAGCAGCCCCGTATTCCCCGCCATCAGAGCCGGAGCCGCGAATCGAAAAACCTGCCAGAACGGAAAATTCCACGGCATCACGGCCAACACCACACCCAGCGGCTGAAAGCGCACGAAGCTCCGGCTGGCGTTGGTGGCCACTACCTCGTCGGTCAGCGCGCGTTCGGCGGTCTCCGCGTAATAGCGGCAGGCCCATGCGCACTTCATCACCTCGTCGCCCGCGGATTTGATCGGCTTGCCCATCTCGAGAGTCATGATGCGAGCGATCCGCTCCTTCTCGCCTTCCAGAATTTCCGCGGCGCGCAGCATCCGTGCAGCGCGGTCCGCGAAGGACGTGCGGCGATGTGAACGAAATGCATCGAAAGCGCGTTGGATCTTGCTATCCAACTCCTCAGCGGACAGCGCCTCGAACGTGCGCAACGTTTCACCATTGGCTGGGTTGATGCTTGCGATTGCCATATGCACTGGTTTGACACGGCACACCACCGAAAAGCAACATGAGGAATGAGAAGTTTTGCGCTTTTTCTACTGACTGCGATCGCGGCCTGCGCCCAGAACACCGACATTTCAGGCGAACGCATTCGTCCGCACGTGAAGTTCCTGGCGAGCGATTTGCTGGAAGGGCGCGGCGTCGGCACGCGTGGCGAACGCCTCGCCACCGAGTACATCGCAACACAGTTCGCATTGATTGGAGCGAAGCCCGCCGGCGACCGCGGCACATATTTTCAGCGAGTGCCAATGGTGGGCGCGGCCACGCAATCGACTGCGACGCTCTCGGCCACGAGCGGCGCCAAGACAATTCCATTTCAATGGCTGAACGAATTTGTGGGCGTGAGCGAGCTTCAGCAAGCTGTCGATCAATTCGATGCGGAGGTGGTTTTCGTAGGCCACGGAATCATCGCGCCCGAATTTCAATGGGACGACTTCAAGGGCACGGACGTGAAGGGCAAGGTGGTGGTCCTGTTTACCAATGAGCCGCCTTCGGAAGATCCGAAATTCTTCGGTGGACCCGCGCTCACATACTACGGCCGCTGGACCTATAAGTACGAAGAAGCAGCGCGGCATGGCGCGAAGGCGGTGTTCATCATCCACACCACGCCCACCGCCGGATACGGTTACGACGTGGTGCGAAGTTCTTGGGGCAAGGAAGATCCGCAGTTGAAACTCGCCGCGGGTCAATCGGCGCTCGCCTTTGCCGGATGGCTGACGAAAGAGGCTGGCGAAAAGCTTTTTGGGATGGCCGGGAAGACCGTGGATCAAATGCTGGCGGCCGCCAACTCGAAAGACTTTCATCCCATTCCGTTGGGCGTTCACATTCGTGGAAATATTCCGACCAAGGTCCGGCAGATCGAATCGCGCAACGTGGTCGCGATGATTGCGGGCAGCGATCCGGAGCTTGAATCGCAAGCCGTGGTTTTCACCGCGCACTGGGATCATTTAGGAATCGGTCCTGCGGTTCGCGGGGATTCAATTTACAACGGCGCAGTGGACAACGCCACCGGCTGCGCCATGTTGATCGAACTGGCGCGCGCCTGGGCCGGGCTCGAGCACAAGCCGCGGCGCTCGGCATTGTTCGTAGCGGTGACGGCGGAAGAAGCGGGGCTGCGCGGCTCCGAATATTACGCGGATCATCCGGTGATTCCTCTGGCGAAAACGGCCCTGAACCTGAACTTCGACGGCTTCTTTCCATTCGGTCGAACCAAGGATGTCGAGACCACGGGAGCGGATCGCACCACCGTTTGGCCGGTGGTGGAAGAGGCGGCGCGGCGAATGAACATGACCATCAAGCCCGACGCTCATCCCGAGCAGGGGCATTACTATCGCTCCGATCATTTCTCGCTGGCCCACGCGGGCGTGCCGGCATTCTCGATCAACCTGGGAACCGAATACTACGGGAAAGCGGCCGGCTATGGCGCGAAGGCGTTTGAGGAATACAACGACAAGCACTACCATCAGCCCTCAGATGAGTATCGCGACGACTGGGATTTCGCTGGGATGGAGGAAGCCGCGCGCTTCGGTTTTATTATCGGGACAACAGTAGCGAATCAGGACAAACTGCCGACATGGAACGCGGGCGATGAGTTTCTGGCCGCCCGTGAAAAATCATCTGGCCGGAAGTGAAAACTAAACACAACTGACTCCCTTACGGTCGCGGCTCGGTTTGAATTTTCCGGAACCGAGCCGCGACCGTGAGGGAGCTCGGTTGTCCCATTAGTTCTCGATCTTTGCCGTCTTAATATAATCGAGCTGCGGAAACTGGCTCTTCAAATATTCATTGCCCTGGCTCTGAATCAAGTCTTGCTGAGGCGCATCCCCGTACCCTGAATACAAGCTGTCCACGACATTCATCCCCTCGATTACTCTGCCGAATGGAGCAAACCCCTGCGTGTCCAGATTCACGTTGTCGGCAAGATTGACGAACACTTGCGTAGTGCGCGAATCCCGGCCGGCCTTCGCATAAGTTAGATAGCCGCGGCGATTCGATTCGTGCACCGTATCGTCCGGAAGGTTCATCTCACGCCAATGCGCGGAGACCTTAGGGTCCTTGCTAATCCCAAATTGCACCACGAATTTCGGGACCACCCGGAAGAAACGGGCGTCATCGTAGAAGCCGGTGGTCACCAGTTCGTAGAAGCGGTCGGAACCGAGCGGCGCCCAATCGCGGTGGACTTCCACCGTGAACGGGCCTTTGCTGGTATCGAACTTCACCTTGTACTGCGCGGGCATGCTGGTGTTGGAAGAACATCCCGCTTGGAATAGAAGGAATGCAAGGAATACGAGCAGTTG
>DATDHK010000306.1:0-4607 GCA_036521635.1 Bryobacteraceae bacterium
GCTAATGGCGATGGTCGGGCTGGTGCTGCTGATCGCGTGCGCCAATATCGCCAACCTGATGCTGGCGCGGGCCAGCGGACGCCAGCGCGAGATTGGCGTTCGCGTAGCGCTGGGCGCGGGGCGGGGAAGACTGATCCGCCAACTGCTGACCGAGAGCCTTTTGATTTCCGCGCTCGGTGGAATTTTGGGAACGCTGTTCGCCGTGTGGGGCACGGGGATGCTGGTGAGGCTGGTGTCGACCGGTGTAACCAATCTCTCGCTCGACATTCCTTACGACTACCGCATCCTTTTATTTACGGTGACGATTTCGCTGCTCACCGGCATCCTGTTCGGGATTGCGCCGGCTTTTTGGGCGACTCAGGTAGATGTCGGCCGGAGCCTGGCTGCGAACGCCCGCGGATCGGTCGGCGGGCGCGGCGGCGCGCGGACCGGACGGATACTGGTGGTCGCGCAAGTGGCCTTGTCGCTGCTGTTGTTGGTGGGCGCAACGTTGTTCCTGCGTACGCTTCACAACCTGGTGGGGCAGAAACTTGGTTATGATCGCGAACACCTGATGATGGTGCGCATCGATCCGGTATCGGCCGGATACAAGGGCGCCAGCGTGACCGCGCTTTACCAGCAGATCCGCGAAAAACTGCGGAACATTCCTGGTGTGCGCAACGTGACGCTCTCAAATGCGGGTTTGTTCGGCGGCGATGCAGGCGATCCAATTTCGATCGACAGCCCGACTTCGCTGAAGCCCGACGATCTGCATTCCCGCTGGACTCTGGTTGGGCCCGACTATTTCGAAACGCTGGGAATTCCATTGCTGCGCGGCCGGAAGATCGACGCGGCGGATGCCGCCCGTGGCGCGCGCGTTTGCGTGGTCAATGAGAAGTTCGCGAAGTTCTACTTTCCGGATTCCGATCCGATCGGCAAACATGTTACGGATGAATATCCGACAACCCGCGAGACCTACGAAATTGTAGGCATAGTTGCCGATGTGCGCGAACACCAGCTAAGAGGAGTGGAGCGGCAGCGATTCTATGCCAACCTCTTTCATCCCATCGGGACCGTGGATGAGGTAACTTTTCTGCTCAACGTTTCGCGAGATCCTGGCAGTGCCTTCTCTGCCGTTCGGAACGCCATCGCGGAAATCGACCGGAACATCGCCGTGCGAAGCATTCGAACGTTGAACGAACAGATCGACCGGCGATTGACGACGCAGCGGCTCATCGCGCAGTTGTCGGGATTCTTCGGCGGAGTCGCGCTGCTGCTCGCGGCCATTGGGCTTTACGGCGTGATGTCGTATTCCATCAGCCGGCGAACCAGTGAGATCGGGATACGGATGGCGCTGGGCGCATCACAAAGCGGCGTCATCCGGATGGTTCTGCGCGAGGTTCTATGGATGGTGGGAATCGGCGTGGCGATTGGTTTGCTGTGCTCGTTGGCGTCGGGCCGGTTTATTGGTAGCCGGCTGTTCGGACTTACACCCGCGGATCCGGCGACGCTTGCGACGGCGATTTCCGTTATCTTATTGGCGGCGGTGCTAGCTGGATTCCTGCCGGCCCGTCGTGCGTCGCGCATCGATCCTATGGACGCACTGCGCTCGCAATAGACTACTTGAGTTCTGCGCTAGCGGCAGTGGCCGGCTGGGGACTGGAATTTGCGCGAATCACCAGGGATTCATCGGAGAAAAAAGTCCTGCGGCCAGTTGTTCCATATTTGACCGGATTCGCGTTCACCATGAAGCCCGCGGGACTGACCTTGAGTGTGTAAGTGTACCCGCCTTTGACGCCCGCCGCCAAATCCGCGGGAAGCAGATCGGCGGACGAAGGCCCGGCCTTGCCATCGGAAGGGGGACCAAGTTCGGACAGACTCGCGGCATAGCGGTCATATAGCGTGTAATACTGCACCTCGGCCGCGCAGATGGCGCGGACGCTGTGAATAGCAGCCATCTCCTCGGCGCTTATTCGCGCCTTGCTGAGATTTGGTGTGACCAGGGCCAACGCAATTCCACCGATGGCGAGGATGCCGAAAACGGCCACAACGGCCACTACGATAATGACAACCGGATTCGTCTTGGACCGGGGAGCCGCACTTGCAACCGGCGCGCCACAACTGGAGCAGAAGCCGGAACGATTATCGACCTGTTTGCCGCACACAGAACATAACATCGGATGGTTAGCTGCCAGTATACGCCAATATCGCCAGCCGCTCCGCCGCTCGCTTGGCCAGAAGCGGCATCCCAATGGACCCAAACATGGCCATCGCCTCGCCAAGCAATTCGCGGCCACGTTCTACATCGCCGGGCGCGCCGCGCGCCAGCAGCATCGCGGCGTACCACTCGCGCGCCTGCGGCTGCGCCACGCGATAGGGCGCTGTGTCAGCCTGGTGAACGGCAGTTTGATGATGCTCCTCGGCGCGCGTCCATTCGCGGGCGCATGCGGCGGCGATGCCGGCCACGGAGCGGAACAGGAACAAGTCGTGGTAGCTCCAGGCGCCGGTTGCCACCAGCTCCTCGGCAATCGGGTGTAGCGCCGCCGCCTCACCGCCGCGGCCCAAGCAGGCCAAGCCCTGGACGACGCGCCCCAGCGAGCACCAACCCCCGATCGCCGCGCTTCGCCCGAGGACCGGCAATGCAGGCAGGCACTCCATCAACATGTCGAGCGCGCGCGGATCGCCTGACTGCGCAAGAGCCGCGGCCATCGCGGATTTAGGGAAGCCGTACCAGGCGGAGCGCGGCGGCTCCCGATCCACGGCGGTTTGAAAACACCGCAGCGCCTCGTCCACCATTCCCGAATAAAGAAGCACATCCCCGCGTCCGATCTCGCCCACGAAGCCCCATGGAGATTTGATCGTCTGGCCGAGAGCATTCGTCTCCTGCGCACTGCGCGCGGCGCCTTCCAGATCGCCGTGAGCCAGGAAGACGGCGGGGTGAAATAACTGGCAGCACCAGACTGCCCCCAGGTGCCCCACGCGTTGAGCCAGCGGAAGCGCCGCGCGAAGCAGCGTCTCGGCGTCATTGGGGCGTCCTTGAAAAATCGCGTAGGCGATGCCCACATGGGCCGTTTCCACTTCCGTCCAAGGGTTCCGCGCGTCCCGCGAGGCTTGGGCCGCCTGCATGGATGCCTTCCCGGCGCCCTCCAAGTCAAGAGCGTGAAAGAGCGTGTGCGCCTCCATGCACCCTACCATGGCCTGGAGCTTCGCGACGGTCAGAAAGTGCCGGCCCTGGGTGGCCTCTTCGAGCTCGCTTAGAGCGGGCTCGATGTCGCCGGAAACGCTATGAACGGTGGCTTCGGCGAACAGAAGCAGGGAACGCAGCGCGGGCTGGCCGCCGCCGATGCGCTGCAAGGCTTTCCGGTTCAGGGCGTGCGACTGCTCCGCGTTGAAGGACCAGGTGTAGATGGAGGCGAGCTCGATGGTTGTTTCGGCGAACTTCACCTGCTCACCTGCTGTGTCGTACAAGCTCAGCGCATTCTCGTAGGCGGCTACTGCCTCCGAGCGCCGGCCGACGCTGCGCAGGACCCCCGCGCGGAGCTGGTGCACATCCCCCACCGTGGCGCCGGTCTGCTCCTCCAACAGCGACAGAGCATTATCCAGATGCGACAGCGCCTCTTCGTGGGCGGAGGTAGAGCAAGCAAGCGTCGCCGCGCGAATCAGCCAGGTCACGGTCTTCTCGAAATCGACAGCCGCGCCGGCCTGGAACAGGTGATGCGCAAGCGCCGGCGCGTGGCTTTCCAGATTCTGCGCGTGAACTTGTTCGATGGCTGTGGCCACTCGCGCGTGCAGCCTTTGACGCCTCGGCAGCGAAAGCGTTTCGGCCAGGGTCTGCCGAATCAATTCATGGACGAATCGATAACGCGTAGCTCGTCCGGAGCGCTCTGCCACAACCAGGTTAGCCTGTTCGGCTTCTTCCACCGCGTCCAGAGCTGCGTCCGGACGGGCGCACTCGAGTCCCTCCAGCAGCGGCAAACTGAAAATCCGTCCAATGACGGCCGCGGTCGTCAACACGCGCCGCGTCTCTTCACTGAGCCTCTCCAGCCGTTGCCCGATCACCAGCCGCACGCTCTCCGGCACTTGCAACTGGTCCACGCGCAGACCCAGACTCCACGCGCCGTTCGAGTCGAAAAGATTGGTTTCTTCCGATAGATGCCGGAAGACTTCCTCGACAAAGAACGGGTTGCCTTCAGTGGCTTCGTAGATCGCGCGCGCCAGCGCCGGCGGAGGCGTATGTCCGCTCATCGCCGCCAGCATTGCCTCCACGCCCGTCATTGCGAGGCGGCGCAACGGCATACGGGTGGCCAGTTTTTGGCGCACCAGGTTGTGAAGCGTTTTGGCGAACGGCCGGTTGACATCCAGCTCCACATCGCGATATGTGCCAATCATCAATATCGATAAATTGCCCGCTATCTGGGCGATGTGTTCAAACAGCAGAAGCGTGGGCTCGTCAGCCCAGTGCAGGTCCTCGAACACCGCGACGAGCGGAGTCAACCGGGCGGACCTCTCGACAAAATCGCGATAAGCATTGAAGAGGAAGCGCCGTTGTTGTTCGGGCGGCAGGTCCACGGGCGGTGGAATATCGGGAAACACTTTCACGCGCCCTTGTCTTGTCAGCATGACGTTGG
>DATDHK010000307.1:0-3368 GCA_036521635.1 Bryobacteraceae bacterium
GAACACAAATCGGTAGTGGCGTTGTCGTCCAATGCGGCCGCCGATGCGCGATTCAAATTGCTGCCGGCGCTGATCGAAGATACTTACGAAGCGTTTCTTTCCGTGCCGCTGGTGAGTGGCGGCGATGTTATCGGGGTGACCAACGTTCATCATCGCGAATCGCACCAGCATACCGCGGATGAGATCGCACTATTGACTTTCGTGGGCGAACAAATGGGCGGAGTGATTTCAAAATCGATCCTGGCCGAAGCGAATGCGCGGCTGGTGGAAGAGACGCTGGAGATGAAACGCCAGCTCGAAACGCGCAAGGTTGTGGAGCGGGCGAAGGGTATTTTGCAACATCGCTACAGTCTCACGGAAGAAGAATCGTATTTGCGGTTGAGGAATGAGAGCCGGCGGCTGCGGCGTCCGATGAAAGATTTAGCAGACGCGATTATCTTGGCCGAGGATTTGAGCCGGAAGAGCGAAGCGGCGAGCGTCTAACCCAAACTCGAAAGCAGCTTGCGCGCTTTGCCGTGCGCCAGCACTACGTCGGGATCGCCCTGCATCGCCTCAAAATAGCGTTTCCTGAATCCGGCGCCATTTTCATTTGGCGCAACCAACTCGCGCGCCTGCGCGATCAGGCGCTCGGCGTCGATTCCGTTCGGCGGCTCTTTCGCATCCAGCGTCTCGTCGATCAGCACCACCAGCTCGGACAACTCGTGCAGCCACGCAAACCACGGGTCGTACAACACCAGATTTAATAACTCGCCGCTCGAAGAAATTCGGGCGATGTCGCGCTCGTAGGCGGCGCGTTCGGAGTCCAGAAGCGTCTTGTGCAAGGTGAGCAGGCCGTTGCGCAATTGCGTCAGGCGCTGCTCGGCGGGTTCAGATGATGGATTCGCCGGCAACATGCAAGTTAATTTTATGGTAACAATGCCCAAGCGAAGAGCGCGTGTCGTGTCTAAAATAGAAAGGTGCCTTCCGAGTCTACGCTTCAGCTTGCAACTCGCCACCTCGATCAGGTGCGCCAGGAAATCGCCAAAATTATCGTTGGCCAACAGGATGTAGTCGACGGCGTTCTCATCTGCCTTTTGGCGGGCGGGCACGTTTTATTGGAGGGAGTGCCGGGGCTCGGCAAGACGACGTTGCTGCGCACACTCGGCCGGGTGCTGCACCTGAAATATTCGCGGATTCAATTCACGCCCGATCTCATGCCCGCGGATATCGTGGGCAGCATGATTATGGAAACGGACGAGCGCGGGGCGAAGGGGTTGCGATTCCAGCCCGGTCCAATCTTCGCCAATCTGGTGCTGGCGGATGAAATCAATCGCGCTACGCCGAAGACGCAATCGGCTTTGTTGGAAGCGATGCAGGAGCGCACGGTCACCAGCGGAAACACAACGCACGAACTGGAAGCGCCGTTCCTGGTGATGGCCACGCAGAATCCGATTGAAATGGAGGGAACCTATCCGCTACCGGAAGCGCAGCTCGACCGGTTTCTGATGAAGATTCTGGTGTTGTATCCTTCGCGTCAGGATTTGAACCGCATCGTGGAACGAACTATTCACCGCGATGAAATGCCGCTCGAACAGGTGGTGGATCGCGACGCGATTATGCAATTGAAGGCCGCCTGCCGCGACGTATTGGTGGCGGGGCACGTGCAGGATTTCGCCATCGACCTGGTGATGGCCACGCAGCCGGGCACGCCTTATGCGCACGAGCTGGCCACCAAGTACATCCGTTACGGAAGCTCGCCGCGCGGCGCGCAGGCGCTGGTGGAATGCGGGCGCGTGCTGGCGCTGATGCAAGGACGTTTGAACTTGAGCTGCGACGACATTCGCAAGATCGCTCCGGCCGTGTTGCGGCACCGCATCATTCTGAACTTCGACGCGCATGCCGACGGACAGACGCCGGAGACGATTCTCACGCGCGTTATCGACAGCGTCACCACCGCAGCGGCAGCAGTCAAGTGAAACCAGATCCGCTGATCGACAGTGTTTTTCTCGCGAAGCTGGAGCGCCTGGCGATTCAGTGGCAGAAATCGTTTCCGGGACTGGTGGGCGGTCACAACATTTCGCACTTCGCCGGACCGGGTCAGGAATTTCTGGATCATCGGCAATTCCATCACGGCGACGATCTGCGCGCGGTAAATTGGCGCGCTTATCTCCGGCTGGAAAAGCTGTTTCTCAAAATGTTTCAGGTGGAGCCGCGCATTCCCGTGCGCCTTTTGCTGGATTGCAGCAACTCCATGACCACCGGCAGCGTCTCTAAGTTCGACTATGCGCGCAAACTTGCGGCAGCCCTGTGCTACGTGGGCCTGGTGCGGCTGGACACGATTTGCATTCAGCCTTTCGCCAACGATTTGGGCGACTCGTTTCTTTCCGGGGGCGGCCGTCACCGCTTTATTCCAGCCGTGAATTTTCTGCAACAGTTGAAGCCGTCGGGGCGCACGGACTATTTTCAGATCGCGCGCCGGTTCATTTCGGCATATCCGCAGCGCGGGTTGTTGATCATCATTTCCGACTTTCTGGACGACACGGATTGCGAGCGTCCGCTGCAATTTCTCGCGGACTTCGGTCATGAGCTGCTGCTGCTGCATATCTGGGACGAAGAAGATCGGGACCCGCCCTGGGAGGGCCAACTGGATCTGACGGACGCCGAGACGGGCTCGACGCTGGAGATCGGATTCGATGCGGCGGCGCGCCGGAATTACACCGCGGCTTTCGACGAATTCGCGCGGAGCGTTCAACGTGTCGGTCTGCGAAATAGCGGGCGGTATGTCGGGCTTTCGACAGGCACTACAATCGAGGAGGCGATATTCGGTCCGCTGGCGCGCTCCGGAGGAATTCAGTAGAGCAGCATGTTTTTTCTCAACCTTTCGCTACCCGAATTTCTGGCAGTCCTGGGATCGCTCTCGGGTGTTGTGGTGGCGCTGTATCTGCTGGATCGGATGCGCAAGAAACACATTGTCGCGACTTTGCGCTTTTTCGCCGCGGCCGAAAAGACTCCGGTGCTCAAGCATCGCCGGAAATTGCAACAGCCCTGGTCGTTGCTGCTGCAGTTGCTGAGTTTGCTGTTGCTGCTGCTGGCCATCGCTCAACTTCGATTGGGATCGCCCGCGCGTGCGTCGCGCGATCACGTGTTGATTCTGGATTCGTCGGCGTGGATGGGAGCGCGGGCGGGCCAGGCGCGCATGATCGATCAGGCGCGGGCGGCGGCGCGAAGCTATGTTCGCGCGCTGCCGGCGAGCGACCGCGTGATGGTGGTGCGCGCGGACGTGCTGGCGACGCCGGTAACGCTATTTGAATCGGACCGGCAGAAAATTCAGCAGGCCATCGATCAAACGCAACCGGGGGCGGCGCCGTTGAGCATCCAGGAAGCGCTCG
>DATDHK010000308.1:0-21367 GCA_036521635.1 Bryobacteraceae bacterium
GATATCTGTATACTTTTGCAGCCCGGCGAAGATCGCCTGAGCGGCAAACGGGACTGTGGGCGGTGGTTGACCTGACGCTCCCGGCGGCGATGGCGCGGCTTCCAGGCTCTTTTGCAATTCCCGCAGATCCTTTTCAAATCCTGGAAGACTCGTTTCCAGCAGCTCCCGGATCAAAGGCCGTGAATCCCGCGGCCCTTTTCCAGGTTGCAACTGCTCAATCTTTTTTTGGAGCTCGAGCAAGTCGATGTTTAAGTCTCCCCGCGAGCGATCATAGTATGCGTACGAATAGCCGGCATCGAGGTAGATTAGTCCCGCAACTTTTTCGGGATGCCGCGATCCCACGGAACTCAACTCCTCGCCGCCAATCGAGTGCCCCACCAACACTGGCCGGTTGAGCTTGAGCGAATCGATCACCGCCAGCACGTCATCGCCGAGCCGATCGGCGGAGTATCCCGTAGCCGGTGCGCTGGACACGCCGTATCCGCGCCGCGTGATTCCGTAAACATGGTACGCGCCAATAAGCTTCGGCGCGAACTTGTCAAATACGTGAGCGTTATTTCCGAGACCTGTCAATAGAACCACGGGCCGGCCGGAGCCGCCCCAATCGAGCACCTCCAGTTTTACGTTGTTGTCCACGGTTATGAGCTGGACCGTGTGCGGCGTTGGGTCGGTTTGCGCCGGCACTCCTTTGGGCGCCCGCTTAAATTCAAGTGGCAGCGGCGGGCCTTGTGTCCACGTTCCATCGATGGACGATCCGTCCGCGCTGAGCTTGCCTTCGTAAGCGCCGCGAAGTGTATCCAGTTTCACTGTCAGGGTTGAGCCCTTGAGAGTCACGGAATTGGCGGCCATACCCTCCGTCCCCTGATCCAGACTGAACAGCGTGGCTTTCCAGCCGCCATCGGAGTCCTTGGCAATCTGCAAGACAAGCCGAAGATTCGCGGCGCCCGTTTTGAGAGTTCCTTGCCAATCGCCGGCAATATCCTGCGCGCATAGAATGGACCCGATTAGCGCCAACGCGACGATCCACAGCATCTTGTTTCTCATCCGCGGTCTCCTTGGCAACCGGCCCTCTGTGGCCGATTTGAGAGTGTCTGGCGAAATCATACAATATTTGCAGCGCAGTCCGTTCGCTGGCGCGCCGGAGACTTTCAGGAGACATACAGGGCAGCGTCGTCTCTGTCGCGATGGGGCTTCACGACAATCTCCACGTCCTGATTCAGCGCCACCAGAAAACGCAGCAGACGCTCCACGGAGAACTGCCGGAACTCCCCGCGCAGCATCTTGGAGACGTCGGGCTGGCGGATGCCCAACAGATCGGCGGCCTCGATCTGTTTCAAATGCCGCTCTTTCAGAATCGCGTCGATTTTGAACACCAACTGCGCTTTGATCAAGTGTTCGTCCGCGTTCGGCGCCCCGATATCCTTGAACACATTGCGGCTTCCGATCGCGTATGTTCTCTTGCTCATCGCTCCCCTTTCTTAGCTATCTGTTCCGCCTCGCGCAGCCGTCGCCTAATCAGTTCGATGTCGCGGCGCGGGGTCTGGTGTCCCGTCTTCGATTTTTTCTGAAAGGCGTGGAGAACGTGCACCATCCCTGCAAACTGCACAGTGTACACAACGCGAAAAGCGTCGCCGCGAAAGTCCCTTATTACTTCCAGAACCCCCGCGCCCCCAAAGCCGCTCAGCGTTTTCGCATCGCGGTGTTTGCCACCGCGCTGAGCCACATATAAGGCATAACCCATGTGATCTTGTACAGCCTCGGGGAACTCGCGAACGTGGTTGCGGCTTGATCCCATCCAAATCAACGGCTTCAAAAAAGGGCTCTCGTTCCCGAAAGGGATATAGTGATTTCACTATATCATGTTGTGGGCGGACAGAGCCCGCCGGAATTCGAAAGCGCACCGAATGTCGACTGGCGACCGCTTGAGACCTCGCTATCGTGATAGCGTCTGAACAGATTTTGGAATCAAGATCGGCCCACTGGTTCGTCTTTCGATCCTATACATCACGCGGGTTGTTCGCGACGGACAACAAAGAGGATCTGTTTCGCGATACCGCGTAAATTCTGCATTCAAGGTGAATTCGTCGTCGAAATGAACGTCAATTTCAGCGCCATCTGTCCTGGAGTTCATCGGCAAAGGCGAAACGGTCCCGGCAAGCCTGCCTTCCACGAACACAAAGACTTGGTATCCAAGCGGGCGGCACATTCCGTCAATACTCGACATGGCCGAGATCACCAAAGTGCTTCCGAACTTTTCCTGCGGCCCGAACAATATCCAACCTGCTTTGGAAATGCCCCGATCCTCGGAAGTAGTTGCGGACCGGACTGATCCTTTGCACTCTGAACTGTGTGGATCTATTCCGTCAGGACTTGGCGATTTGGGAATGCTTAGGCCAGGAGTGTTCCAATTGGACAACGGTCGGTCCAGCCAGATAGTGGAGGACCTTTGCGCACTGCCCGTCCAGACATCCGATCGTTCCCAGCGTGGCCAGAACGACTCGGCCAACGGGCCGTCCGATCTTGAATCCTGATTTCATTACTAGACCCTCAATCACAGAGTTTCATTGAATGACACGAGCTATGATAAAACGTATTTGAATTCTACGCGAATCTGGCTGTCTCTTGGGTCCGTCAAATTTGAAACTAAACGGCTCTCGGAGGACTAAGTGTCCCGCCCTCTCGATGCAACATCCGCATGGATTAACGACTATGATCGTCGCAACCCCGTCTGACAGGCTTCAACCCTGCCTCCCTCAACCCGCTTGCGCCGTGAAATTCCGTAACAATTCCTCGGCGTACAACGCGCCGGCCGGTGTGTCCTCATGCTTGAAGAACACGTAGACGTCCTGGCCTCTATTCAATAACTGCTCTACGCGGCCGGCGATTTCTTTTCGGTCTTCGGGCGAATATTCGGGCATTCGGAGCCGTGAGTAAACGAAGTCCGCCGTCACTACTTCCGGGATCGTCAGCTTCTCCGATTCGGCCAGGCATAGCGCGACCTTGTGCTTTTCCAGCAGGCTGTAAACCGAATCCTGGAGCCAGGAGGCATGCCGGAATTCGAACGCACACCTGATTTCCGCCGGCAGCGTCGCCAGAAAATCGGCCAGCAGCGCTTCGTCGCACTTCAATGCCGGGGGAAGTTGAAACAGCACCGGCCCGAGCCGGCGGGCGGTTCGCAACGGATCGATGGCCTGAAAGAATACGTTTGTGAACTCGGATGGCTTCAAGCGCTGGATGTGCGTGATGCGCATGTGCGCCTTGAGTGGAAAAGCGAAGCCGGCGCGCGTTTCGGCCACCCATTTTTCGAGCGTTGAGGCGGACGGCAGACGCCGGAAAGTGTAGTTCACTTCGACGGCGTTCAGGCGCTCGGAATAGTAGGAAAGGAATTTCTTGGACGGAAGTTTCTCCGGGTAGAATTCGGGCTTCCAACTTGGATACGCGAAGCCGGACGTGCCGGCGTATAGGGTAGGCATGCCAAGAGCGCGGCGAGCGCCGTATCCCATACAATAGTTCAAAAGCCTGTGACTCCGCAAAACCCCAAGAAACCCTCTTCGGAGCGCCTCCGCGAATTATGGCCCGACATCAGGGAATTGATTCGTCCGCGGCGGAAAATACTCGGCCTCGGTTTCCTGTTGATGGCGATCGGCAAGCCGTGTGGCCTGGTGCTGCCCACCTCGACGCAATGGTTGATTGACGACATCATTGGCAAAGGGAAGGTCGAGTTGCTAATGCCGCTGGTGCTCATTGTCGTGGCCGCCACGCTGATTCAAGGCATTACCTCTTACGGCCAAATGCAGTTGGTTTCCAAGGCCGGGCAACGCCTGATCGCCGAGCTGCGCCAAAAGGTGCAGGCGCACATCGCACATTTGCCGGTGTCTTATTACGACGCCAACAAATCCGGAGCGTTGGTGTCGCGCATCATGACCGACGTGGAAGGCATCCGCAACCTGTTGGGCACCGGGTTGATCGAATTCGTGGGCGGGATACTGATGGCCGTGCTGGTGCTGGGACGCCTTTTGTATCTCAATTGGATACTCACCGCGATCGCGCTGGTGATCATCGTCGGATTTTCGCTGGTATTGCGGAAGGCGTTTGCCGTCATCCGGCCCATTTTTCGGGAGCGCGGAAAAATCACCGCGGACGTTACCGGGCGTCTCACCGAGTCGCTGGGAGGAGTGCGCGTCATTAAGGGCTATCATGCCGAAGCCAGGGAGGAGGAAGTTTTCGCCGGGGGCGTTCAGCGCATATTGAACAACATTCTGAAAAGCCTGACTGCGCAATCGGTCATGAGTCTTTCCGCCACCGTGCTGATGGGTGTGGTGAGTTCCGCGATTATGTACATCGGCGCGCGGCAGATCCTGGCGCATGCCATGACGCTGGGCGAATTCATGTCATTCACGGCGCTGCTGGTATTCATGGTTGCGCCTATGTTTCAGATCGTCGGAATTGGAACGCAGCTCACCGAGGCCCTGGCCGGTCTGGAGCGCACGCGCGAAGTTCTGAGGGAGCGGCCCGAGGACCAGGATCCGCGCCGTACTGTTTCTCTGCCGCCGATCACCGGGGAGGTGGTTTTCGATCACGTCAGCTTCTCCTATGACGCCGGCAAGACTGTGCTGCGCGATGTGTCGCTCGTGGCCGAGCCGGGCACTGTCACCGCGCTGGTGGGGCCGTCGGGCTCCGGCAAGTCCACCACGATTGGTTTGATCGCCGCGTTTCACGTGCCTGAAGCGGGAACCATCCGCGTGGATGGAGTGGATCTCTCGACCGTCCGGCTGGATTCTTATCGCACGCATCTCGGCGTCGTGCTGCAGGAAACTTTTTTGTTCGACGGAACCATTCGCGAGAACGTCGCGTTTGCGCGGCCGAATGCGACCGAGGCGCAGATCATGGAAGCGTGCCGCATCGCGCGTGTCGACGAGTTCGCGGAGGGCTTCGAGAAAAAATACGACACCGTCGTGGGCGAGCGCGGCGTCAAGCTATCCGGCGGCCAGCGCCAGCGTGTTTCAATTGCGCGCGCGATTCTGGCTGACCCGCGCATTTTGATCCTGGATGAAGCGACGTCGAGCCTGGATTCCGAGTCCGAGGCGATGATTCAGGAGGGGTTGAAATACCTGATGAAGGGCCGCACCACTTTCGTGATTGCGCACCGGCTGTCGACCATCCGGCGCGCCGATCAGATTCTGGTGGTGGAAACCGGCAGCGTTGTGGAGCGAGGCACGCACGAAGAGTTGTATGCCGCGCGCGGGCGCTATTACGATCTATACACCAAGCAGCACGGGTTGGAAGCGAATTTATTTCTGGCGCCGGGGGAGGGCGAGGAGCAGCAGCCGGCGGAGAAAGCCGCGCGTCCGGCGGCCGCCCCGAACGCATTGTCGGATGCAGTGCGGATTTTGCAAGGCTGAGGCCCTACAAGGTCACCCAGGACTGCTTCTTGGAACTTTCTAATACTTTCTCCAACAGCACCATCCCCCGCAGGCCGTCTTCGAAGGTTGGGTATTCTACCGCGGCCGATGCGTCCGCCACTTTCGCGTAGAAGCGCTTGAAGACCTGTTTGTGCGTGTCGTCGTAGCCTTCTCCGTGGCCGCCCGGAAGATCGGCGTACGCGGCCGCCTTCGGGTACAGCAGCGATGGATCTTTCACAATCAGTTGATTCGGTGAATTGCGCTGGCCGATCCACAGCTCATCCGGACGCTCCTGATTCCACGACACTCCCGACTTAGTTCCGTAGATGTCGAACGTGAACATGTTTTTCCGCCCCGCCGACATCTGGCTCACCGTGAACATGCCGCGCGCGCGATCGCCCAGGTGCAGCATCACCGCGCCGAAGTCTTCCGTGTCGATGGGCGTTGCCTCGTAGTCTTCGGGCTTCAGGGTCTTGCCGGTAAACGTCTCGACCGACCCCTTCGGTTTCTTGCGCATCTTGTGGAACGTCGCCAGATCCGCGCATAGACCGGTGATTCGCAATCCGGTCAGGTGCTGAATCATGTCCATCCAGTGCGACCCGATGTCGCCCATCGCCCGCAGAGCGCCGTTGGATTTCGACTCGATACGCCAGTTCCAATCGGTGTCGTACAGCAGCCAATCCTGCGAGTAGGTTCCTTGCGCGATCAGGATTTCTCCCAAGTCGCCGGCTTCGATCATGCGGCGGATCTGTTGGACCACCGGGTAGTAACGCAGGTTGTGCTGTATGCAATTGGCGACGCCTTGCTTGGCCGCCAGGTCCACCAGTTCGCGGGCTTCGGCCGACGACACGGTGAAGGGCTTTTCGCACAGCACGTGCTTGCCGGCCGCGAGCGCCGCTTTGCACATCGGGTGATGCAGCGCGTTCGGAGTCAGAATGTGCACGGCCTGGATTTCGGAATCCCGCAGCAGGGTTTGATAGTCCCCGGTAGTCCGGTCGACGCCGACGCTTTGACCGAACTGGCGCGCTTTCTCGTCGCTCGAAGCGGCTACGGCGGCGATCTCGACGTTGCCGAGCCGGCGGACGTTCTCGGCGTGCACTTTGCCCATGAACCCCGTGCCAATAATTGCGGTCTTCAGTTTCTTCATAACGGGAATTATCCTTTGTGTCGATACCATAAGAGTGAAGTGAATTGGTAAACTGAGATTCTACCGGAATGCGCGTCAGGATACGACTCAGCCACGGTCCCCGAATCCAGGCGAAGAATCGGAAGAACCAGCACGTCGCGTTGGCGCTGGCCTCGCTGCTCACTCCCGCCGCGGTTGCAGCATGCGTGCTGGCCTTCTGGAGACTGACCGCCGATTTCAAAGCAACCGGCGCATTTCCCATCGCCAACGGTCTCTTCTCGCATTGGCAGGTGTGGCTGGCCGGTGCGGCCACATTGCAGGCCGCTTCGATCCTGCTGAACCGCTATGGAAACTCACAACCCGTTCTCCGTAAATCCGTAAAGGAACCGGAACGGGAGCTGGTCAACTCCGGTTCTTCCAACTAGCGTTCAGAGTACTGTGGCAGTGCGCCACACTCTGTGACTCTTCGGGCCATTTTTTTGGCGCGCGACCGCTCCCTTGGCGGTCGTGGCTCAGTTCTGAAACGCGTCCGTGCGCCCTGTTTCCGAGCCGCAGCCGTGAGGGAGCGGCAGTCAGGAGAATTACCGAAACTTTGGCCGGTCTCGTGCATCTAGTTTTGTAGAGAAACGCGCAGGGGTTGAAAGACACTACTGAAAGTGGAATGTGCGTTAAAGAGGTCGGGAAATGTCGGTCATAAGAATTGGAGCCATCCTACAGCCGGTCGCAGAGGCGAGTTCGACAGTGGTCGATCATGTACAGGCCTCCTTTGGCAAAGCCATCAGGGCATCCGAGGAAACAGCGGATCTGGTGATCGCGCTCCTCTCGCCCGCCGCGGTGATCGCCCTGGTGCTGGGCCTATGGCGTCTTACCGCCGACCTGGAATGGACCGGATCGTTTCTCATCTCGAAGGGATTTTTCTCGCACTGGCAGGTTTGGATTGTGCTGGCCATCGCCCTGCGGCTGGGCGCGTCGGCGCTGGCGCCTTTCTCGGCAAAAGCGCGCGCGAATCGCGAAAATTCCTAGAGCGCAATCTTGCCGTCTGATATTCTGAGGATAGGCAGGCGGTCACTCCATGTCATTCCGTAGTAGAGGCCGAGCGACGGGCGTCTTTTACGTGCCCGGTTTCCCGCCGGGCGTCAAGTGGCTCCTGATCGGCAATGTCGCCATCTTCATCATCGGTTACTTTACCCAGCTCGTTCAGTTGGACAAGCCGCTAAGCTATCTGGTTCTCAGCCCCGTCCAGGTGGTCAAGAAGTTTTACCTGTGGCAGTTGGCGACGTACTTGTTCCTGCATGGCGGGTTCGGACACATTCTCTGGAACATGCTGGCGCTCTGGATGTTCGGCGCGGACCTGGAAAGCGACTGGGGCACCCGCAAGTTCCTCCGCTTTTACTTCTATTGCGGAATCGGCGCCGGGATCTGCGTCGTCCTGGCGAACTACATCCTGCCCTGGGGTAATCCGCTGGTTCCAACCATCGGAAGCTCGGGCGCGATTTTCGGAATCCTGCTGGCCTACGCCATGCTGTATCCCACTCGCACCATCTTGTTCGCGTTCCTGATTCCAATACAAGTGAAATACTTCGTGATGATTATCGGCGCGATCTCGTTCATGATGTCTTTCCAGGTGAATACTGGCGTCAGCGAATTCGCGCATCTGGGCGGCATGCTGTTCGGCTACATTTTCCTCAAGACCCGGAAGATGAGCTTGGGCCTGGACGTGGTGGGCCCCGTTCGGGACCAATACCGCAACTGGAAGTTGCAGCGCGCCAAGAAAAAATTTCAGGTGTATCTGAGGAAGCAGGGGTCGCCGCGGGATCCGACGATCCACTAGTGCGAGGAACACAAGGAATACGAGGGATACGAGGAACACCGCAAGTTTTTTCAAAGCTTCGGTGTTCCTCGTATTCCTCGTATTCATCCCTCACTTTTCCGCGACCGCCGGGTTTAAGATAGAAGGAGGGTAGTCCTCAACCGATCCTATGAAACATCTACGAGCCGCCGTGATCTTAATATTGCTGCCGCTGCTGCTTGCCGTGGCGCAACCTCCGCCGTCGCAATCGCCCGACACCGTCGCCAAACCGAAAAAGAAGGACGCTCCCAAAGAGGAAGCCGACGAGCCGAAAATTCCTTCGCAGTTCAAGAAGGACAAAGACAAGATGGTGGCCGACGGCCTGCCGACCTTCCGCAGCGACGTCAACACCGTGCAGATTGAAGTCGCCGTGCTCGACAACAAGGGTCACTTCATTCCCAAAATCCCGCGCGGAAACTTCCGTATTTTGGAAGACAATGTCCCCCAGCAAGTCGCCAGCTTCAGCACCAACGCGGATGCGCCGATGACCATCTCGATGGTGATCGAATTCAACGCTCGCATCCAGCAATATTGGGGCCAGGGCTGGTACGAAACCTTGATGGCGTCCTACGGCTTCGTCGAAACTTTGAAGGCCGACGATTACGTAGCCGTGGTGGCGTTCGACATGCGCCCGGAAATCCTTTCCGATTTCACGACGGACCGCATGAAGACCCAGGAGGCCATGGCGCGCCTGCGCATTCCGGGATTCTCGGAATCGAACATGTACGATGCCATCGTCGATACCGCGCAGCGCATGAGCACTATCGAAGGACGCAAGGCCATCCTGCTGATCTCCACCGGCCTCGACACGTTCAGCAAGCTTACGTTCGACAAGACCCGGAAGGCGATCCAAGAGGCGGGCGTGCCGATTTACGCCATCAGCATCCTGCAAGCCTATCGCATCGTTGCGGAAGCGTACATGGGCGCGATTCAGCGCATGGATTTCCTGCAAGCCGACAACCAGATGAATACTTTCGCCCGCGAATCCGGCGGCCAGGCGTTCTTTCCGCGCTTCACGGCCGAGTATCCATCCATCTACCGGGCGATTTCCGACGCGCTAAGAAATCAGTATTCGATTTCTTATCATCCTTCCAATCAGGCGAAGGACGGAAAGTACCGGAAGATCAAGGTGGAGTTGGTGAATCCGCAAACGGGTGAAGCGCTGCGGATCGTCGACGAAAAATCAAAGCCGATCAAGTATACGATCATCGCCAAGGGCGGCTATACGGCGCCACGCGAGGTGGAGTGATCTGGTCGAGTGATCTGGCGCAACACAGATCACCCCTCGTAGTCAAGTACTGAATCTTACGCCGCTGCACATTCTTACAAAATGATTGACAGTTGGCTACAGCTTTGTTAACTTCGCTTTGTTCCCCGATGCCAATTTCTCCTTCCAACAATCCAACCGGACGCGTCCTGCTGCTGGACGACAATTGTCTGGGCTTGTCGGCGCGCCGCAGCGTGCTGGAAGAGTTAGGGCACAAAGTGTCGACCTCCAGCGTGCCCCACGACGCGCTTGAACTGTGCGCGAAACAACGTTTCGACGTGGTGGTGACGGACTATAAGATGCCGAAGATGAACGGCATCGAATTCATCAGCCGTTTAAGAAAGCAGCATCCGGCGATCGCGGTGATTCTGATTTCGGGGTTCACCGACACGCTGGGCTTGAACGAAGCCAACACGGGCGCCGACGTGGTGATCCAGAAGAGCTCGCATGAAGTGAGTCACCTGATCCGCTCGGTTGCGCGGCTTTTGAAGAAGCAGCAACCGGCGAGGAAGCCGGCGGGGTCGGTTTTAGGGAAGACTGAAAAGCGGAAATCAAAGTAGACGTGGCGCTAGCCACTAATTTTGCGCTTCTTCAGCCATTTGAATATCTGTGGCCACAGCTTGCTCAACTCGTCCGGCGTAAACCCATGCTTGCCGCCCGGCATAGTAATCAGCTCCGCATCGTCTCCAGCCGACTTCAGCGCGTTGACTAAACGAACACTGTGCTCATAGGGCACCGTCTGGTCGGCGTCGCCATGCACGCTCAGGACCGGCGGCAGCCCTTTTCGAACGTAAGTCATCGGCGAGAGCCGGCGGGCCAGGTCCATGCGGCCGGGCTGCTCGGGAATCCAGGTAACGGCGTACTCGCGCAGGTGCTCGCCTTCCAGTTGGTCTCCGACGTCCGTGATGCCGAAGAAGTCGATGACTGCCGCGATCTTAATGGTTGGTCCTAAATCGGCGGACGGCGGCGTCATGCCGGCCATCAGGGCCAAGTGCCCCCCGGCCGATCCGCCCATGACAATGATTTGCTTGGGATCTACTTTGTATTCGGCGGCGCGATCGAGCAACCACTGTGCGGCTTTCAGGACATCGTTCACGGCGGCGGGCGCGGTGGCCGTTTTCGCCAGCCGGTATTCCACGTTGGCCACCACCATGCCGTGCTGTACGAAAGGCACGCAGTATTTCTCGATAACGCTCTCTTTGTCTCCTTGAATCCAACCGCCGCCGTGGATCACAATGACTCCCGGACGGTTTTTCAATGCGGGGGCAACGGGTTGCAGGATGTCGAGAACGGTTTCCGGATAATGATCGTAACGGATGTTGGCTTCGATTCGATAATCCGCGCACCAGGATAACGAAGCGAATGCCAGACCGGCGGCCGTCAGCTTGGTCATACGACGTCTAACGCCGCAGGCGGCCGGCGTCGTGGCACGTTCCGCACACGATCTGCTGATCCGCGCCGACGGACTCCGGATGAGCCAGCCAACGTTCTGCGGTTTCGGCGTAGGGCGTGTCCGGCAAGCTGGCCGAAATTCGCTTCAAGTAAACCCGCGCCTGCTCCAGATTGCCGAGCTTCTGATTTGTTTCAGCCAGCCCGGCCAGCGTCTCGCCGCGCAAATGCACCGGCAGGCGATCCAGCACCGGCTCTTGCACTTTGTAAAGCCATTCGTACATGGACCGCGCCTTCTCGAGCGCGGCTTTGCGCCGCCCTTCCGGGATCCGGGGCGCCAGGAACGCAAGCACACCGCCGTAACTGGCACGCACGCCCGCACTCCCTGGTTCGTTGGCCAGCGCCTGTTCCATCAGCGCCAAGCCCCCTTCGTACAATATGTCGGCCTTGGCGTTCAGGTCTTGCGCATAAAGGCGAGTCGCCAGAAACACCTGGCCTCCGCCTTTCCAAACCAACGCGTCCGCATTCCGGGGATTACCGGCGAGCACCTGTTCGGCGTACTTCACCCCGCGCTCGAACCGTTCCATGTCGCCGCCCATGTATCCGGCGAAGGTGTCCTCGCGGACCATCGTGTAGAAAGTGGGCTTCGGGGCTTGCGCTTGACAGAGCGCCAGAACAGCGGGGAGCAGTTGAAGGAATTTGCCGCGCATAGGAGGGACTAAATAAAAACGGGGAGCGCGCCATACGGCCAACTCCCCGATTGTTGCCTGCCAGATTCGAAAAAGTTACGACTTCTTCGCGGGAACGGCGCAGCCGCCCTTGCCCTTGCAGGAATTCTTGCCGGAGCAACCATTGTCGCCAGTCTTGCAGCCGCCCTGGCCCTTGCAAGCATTCTGGCCCTTACAATCGTGCTTGGCCTTCTTGCCTTTGGCCTTCTTCGGCGGGGCATCCTGCCCGAAAAGCGCGGAGCCTGCCAACAGACCTGCGGTCGCGGTTCCGAGAGCGATGGTAAACTTTCTGCGATTCATTCACTGCCTCCCTATTGTAGTGTTAATACTCGATGAGCAATACAACTGAACTCACCGCGATTCCAAGCTTACCCGCATAATGACCTGAAATGCAAGGGGGTTTCGACCCGTAACCATTAAGAGTCATTAACATACGATCCTCCCGTTCCAAGCTGTGCAGGTTCGCGTCATGTACCATGAGGTTATGTCTAGAATCGGACTCGCCGCCGCCGTTCTCTTGCTGGCGGTCGCCGGCGCCAGTGGACGCGAGTACGGACCCGCAATCGGCACTCGTCTTCCGTCTTTTGAGCTGCCCGATCAAGCCGGCAAGCCGCACAGTTTGAAAAGCCTGTTGGGCGCCAAGGGCGCGGTGATTTTGTTTTACCGCTCGGCGGACTGGTGACCTTTCTGCAAAGCCCAGCTCGTGGAGCTGGAACGAAACCGGCCCGAGTTCGACAGACTGGGTTTGGGCATCGCGGCCATCAGTTACGACAGCGTGGCGGTGTTGCGTAGCTTTGCCGAGCGGCGCGGAATCCATTTTCCGCTGCTGTCGGACTTGGATTCCAAGGTCATTCGCGAATTAAATTTACTAAACGAAGCCATCCCCAAAGACCAGCCATTTTTCGGCGTCCCGTATCCCGGCACTTTCATTCTGGATGCGAATGGCGTAATCACCGCCAAGTATTTTGAAGACGACTACCGGCAGCGCTATACTTCCGCCGATATTCTGGCGCATCAGTTTGGCTTGATTCCGGCGTCGGCAAAGAGTGAAGTGGAAGGCCGGCAGTTGAAGCTGACCGCGACCGCCAGCAACTCTATCGTGGCGACCGGCCAGCGGGTGGCGTTGGTGCTGGATATCGATTTGAAACCGAACATGCATGTGTACGCTCCGGGAGTGGAAGGCTACATCGCGATCGATTGGAAGATGAAGGAGCCGGATACGGTCGTGGTCCACGAGGTGAGCTATCCGGCATCCGTAAAACTGCATTTGCCGGCTATTGACGAGACCGTTCCTGTTTATCGCGGACATTTTCGGTTGACGCGCGACATTAATATAGGACCGGATGCGAAGGTGCGGGCGGCGCTGGATGGTTCCGGGAGTTTAGTGGTGGAAGGAACGCTGCGCTATCAGGCCTGCGACGACCGGGTTTGTTACGTTCCACAGGAGCTCCCGGTAAAGTGGACATTGCAATACGCCGAGTTCGACCGCCAGCGCGTCCCGGCGGAATTGCAGCGAAAATAGGGCAGGTTACCAACCTGCCCCACAGTACATGTAACATTCCTCGTTCCAGCGGGTCACATGGATGAATGAAGAGTATCGAACTTGAGAGCGTGGCTTCGGCCCAAGCTGCCGGCCTTCGTTATGTCAGCGGTGACGGGCCGGGTATTTCGCGCCGGCGTGCAGGCAAGGGGTTTACGTACATAGGCGTCGACTCGAAGCCGGTTCGCGACAAGGCGACGCTCGAACGCATCGCTGCGCTGGTGATACCGCCGGCGTGGCAAAATGTTTGGATTTGTCCTGTCGCGAATGGCCATATTCAGGCTGTCGGCCGCGATGCGCGGGGACGCAAGCAATACCGGTATCATGCGCGCTACCGCGAGATTCGCGATGAAACAAAATTTGGACGCATGCCGGCGTTTGGGGCGGCGCTGCCGAAAATCCGCCGGCGTGTTGCGAAAGATCTCGCCCTGCCCGGACTGCCGGGGCGGAAGGTGATCGCCGCGATCGTACGTCTGTTGGATGAAACCTGCATCAGAGTCGGCAACGAAGAGTATGCCAAGGCGAACAAGTCGTATGGACTAACGACGCTCAAGGATCGGCACGTCCGCTTTCATGGCGACACATTGCATCTGCAGTTCCGCGGAAAAAGCAGTCAGGACCATGACGTCACGTTGAAAGATCGCCGGCTCGCTAAAATCGTCAAGCAATGCCAGGATCTGCCCGGGCAAGAGCTTTTCCAATACAAGTTGGAAGACGGCGAGTACGGCAAAGTTGGTTCGGCGGATGTGAACGATTATTTGCGCGAAATCACAGAACAGGATTTCAGCGCGAAGGATTTCCGGACCTGGCATGGGAGTGGTCTGATGGCCCGGCAATTGGCGGAGTTGGGTCCGGCTCAATCGGAAACCGAAGCCAAGCGAAACATCGCAGCGGCGGTGAAGGCTACCGCGAGCAGGCTGGGCAATCGTCCGGCCGCTTGCCGCAAGTACTACGTGCATCCGGCGGTTTTTGAAAGCTACGAGGAGCAGACGATCTTTCGAACGATGGGGCGCGCCAACGGCGATTCGGGAAACGAACTTCGCCGGGAGGAGCTGGCGCTGATGCGTTTGGTGAAGTCGTACGCGAAGGCGAGTTGAGTCAAGCATGACCCTCGGCGAGCAACTGACCGCTCTGTTCCTGTTGCCGATTCCGGTCGCTTGCATCGCGTGGACCGTCACGCACGAAAACATCTTTCGCGAAGCGCATGATTGGTGCGAGGAGAAAAGTAGAACGTGCGCCCGGCTTTATCAGCGCAAGTTTTTCTACCTGTTCACGTGTGAATATTGTTTCAGCCACTACCTCACGGCGATTCTGCTGGTGCTTACCCGTTACAAGCTGATCTACACGGACTGGCGTGGATATATGATGGCCGGCTTCTCGATCGTTTGGATTGCCAACGTCTACATGAGCCTCTACGGCCGGATCCGTCTGGACATCAAGCGCGAACGGATCGAGATCGAGGAAAAAGAGAAAGCGCCGGACTAGTTCTTGGAGAGCATGGGCTTGCCTTCGTGCGCGACAAGAAGGTCGTGCATGTCGTTGGCGTGCTCTTCTTCATTCACTAAAATGCCTTCCATCATTACCCGCGTGGTTGGATCTTTGTCGGCGAAGTAGCGGATCAGCTCGCGGTAGTGTTCGCAGGCGATGCGTTCCGCGATCAGGTTTTCCTTGATCATTTCGACCAGGTTCGCGCCTTCGACGTACTGGGACGCGGAGCGCATCGCGAGCCCTTCCGGATTGAAGTTCGGCGAGCCGCCAAGCTGGTTGATGCGCTCGGCTACCTTGCGCATGTGATCGCGCTCTTCATTGGCATGCTCGTCGAACTCTTCCTTCACGCTATCGCTTGAAAGGCCGGTAGCGGCCACCGCGTTCATGGTGTAGCGGAGTATACAGACTATTTCCGTGGCGAGAACGGATTGCAAGATCTCAATTGTTTGTTTGACGTCAGCATGGTAAGCAGGCGTAATGGCGCCCGATTTGAGACTGGCGCGGGCTCTTTCGCGCAATTGTTGAACATCTGAAAGGAACGGCTGTTCATTCTTCGGCATAGGTGGTAGGGTGCTCCAGCCGTTTGACCTTCACCGTTACAATTGGTTTCAAATTTTCTATTTCGGTGCGGGGTTCCCGTGCTCAATAAAGTTTTTCAAGCGCGTGAATTGCTCAGTCAGGACGGAATTGACGGGCGCGGCGAAGGTGTTCATGCCGGCGGGAAGATAACCGGTGACGGCGTAAACGACCTCGAGCTTCGTGCCGCCTTCTGACGCGGAAAGCTGGGCTCGCATGTTGCCCGCGGCGCCGATGTTCTGTAACGGGCCTAGAGCGCCTGTCATCCCAAGCGCCTTGCCGGGAAAGAGGGACACAACCTCCATGTGGCGGACTGCGCCGTCGTTCGGAAGTTTTTCGCAGAAGCATCCCATCGGTTTTTCTTCAATGGTCAGGTTATGCGCGTCGCCGGAGTAGGTGTGGGCGGAATTCCACCAGTCGCCGACGTGAATGAGTTGGCGGTAGACGTCTTTGGGCGCGGCCTGGATTTGAATTGTGACCTTGATCGTGAAACCGTTGCTGGCGGAGTCCACTACGTCGGGTTTTGCGATGCCGGACGTGAGAGCGAAAATCATGAGGGCGAGCACCAAGTGATTTCTCATTGTTAGCCCATTGTATGCCAAGAACGCCGACGGCGCATAGCGCTAATTGGCATCATGACAGCAAGTGATTTGATGCTATGATTGCAACATGAGGACCACAGTTACGTTGGATCCCGATGTCGAAAGATTGCTCCGCGATTCCATGAAAGAGCGGGGGCTCTCCTTTAAAGAAGCTCTCAATGAATCCATCAGAGCGGGGTTGGTCCGTGAGAAGCATAACCGATCCCGGCGGTTCGTGCAAAAAACATTTCGACTTGGCGCGGAGCAGGAATTCCCTTGGGATAAGGCTTTGGATGCCGCGGCGGCGATGGAAGACGAAGAAATCAGCCGGAAGCTGTCGGTCCGCAAATGATCGTGGTTGACGCCAATATCCTGATCTACGCCGTTAATGAGGATGCCCCTTTGAACCGGAAAGCGAGGTTGTGGCTGCAGTCCGCAATCTCTGGACCGGCCACAGTGGGTTTGTCGTGGAATGTGCTTCTAGCTTTCCTAAGGCTAACGACGCGGCGAAGCTTTTTCCGCAGACCACTATCGCTTGGAATCGCGCTCGATCTGATTTCCGCTTGGCTGGATCAGCCGTCTGTAACGGTTGTTCATGCGGGACCGGAGCATCTGCGGATATTACGCGATTTGCTCATGCCAACGGGCGCTGGAGGCAATCTCACGTCCGATGCGCATCTGGCTGCATTGGCAATCGAGCATGGAGCGGAACTCTGTTCTTCCGATTCGGACTTCGCCCGCTTCCGCGGTCTGAAGTGGAGCAATCCTCTGGCGTGAGCGTTACCAGACTTCCAGGCGGGTATCGTGGATGGCGATGCCTCTCGCCGACAGCTCGCGCAGTAGGTCGGCTACTGCTTGGGAAGTCTCGCCGTCTCCGGGCACGACCACGGCCCACTCCAGATCTTCACGAAATTCGCGGGTGCTGATGGTCCATTGATTCAGTCGAGGCGGGGTGGTTGCTCCGATTTGGATGACGGACCATTGGCGGACTAGTGCCTGTGCGGTTGCGCGGCTGGGGAGAGGGCCACGCACGATGAAGTGATTGTCGCCGTGAACCAGGATGCCTAACATTTCCGGAGGCCGATTTTCAATCGGCGGCAGGTTATCAACCTGCCCTACATACGGCTTGGGTCAGGTATTCGGCGTAGGTATCCTTGAAGTCTTCGACTTGATTTTTTTCGAAGCGCCAGATGCGCGTGGCTACTTCATCGATCACGTCGTGATCGTGCGTTACCAGCAGCACCGTGCCTTCGTAGCGCTGCAAGGCGATGTTGAGAGCGTTGATCGATTCCAGGTCCAGGTGGTTGGTGGGTTCGTCCAGCACCAGGAAATTCGGCTTCTGCAACATCAGGCGACAGAAGATCAGACGAGCCGCTTCGCCGCCGGAGAGGGCCTCCGTACGTTTCAATGCGTCTTCGCCGCTGAACAACATTTGACCGAGCAAGCCGCGCAGTTCCTGCTGGGAAGCTTGCGGGTCGAATTCGTGCAGCCAGTCGATAATCGCCACGCCGGGACGGATGGAATCTTTGTGATCCTGCGCAAAGTATCCGACAGAGACTTCGTGGCCCCAGGTTACCGAACCGGAGTCGATTGGAAACTGCTGGTCCGGTGGATCGATGAATCCCGTCGCATTCAGGATCAGCGATTTCAGCATGGTCGTCTTGCCGGCGCCGTTGCGGCCGATCAGGGCGATCTTTTCTCCGCGGGCGATCGACGCGGTGAAGTTGTGAAATACGCGGACGCCGGCGTCATATGACTTGGCGAGTCCTTTCACTTCCAGCGGATGGCGGCCGGAGGGGCGCTTCATGTCGAAACGAATGTAGGGGCGCTGGATGTTCGATTTCGCCAGCTCGGAAGTTTGCAGCCGCTCCACTTCCTTCTTCCTGGAAGTGACCTGAGACGACCTGGTTCCCGCCGAGAATCGCGCAATGAATTCGTTTAGCTGAGCGATCTTTTTCTCGCGCTGGGCATTGCCGGCTTCGATGCTGACGCGCGCTTGAGTTTTGGCGAGCACCATGTCGTCATAGCCGCCCGGGTAGGTGATGATGGTTTGATAGTCGATGTCGGCGGTGTGAGTGCAAACGTCATTCAAGAAGTGACGGTCGTGGGAGATTACGATCAGGCAACCCTCGTAGTTGCGGAGATAATCCTGGAGCCAATGGACGGAGTCGAGATCCAAGTTGTTGGTCGGCTCGTCGAGCAGAAGCGCGTTCGCGTTTCCGAAAAGGGCTTGAGCCAGCAATACGCGAACTTTCTGACCGCCCTGCAATTCGCCCATCCTGCGTTCGTGTAGCGGTTCCGCGATATCCAAGCCATCCAGTAAAATGGCGGCGTCGGTTTCGGCTGTGTAGCCATTCTCGTCGCCGACAATTCCTTCGAGCTCGCCGAGACGCATGCCGTCGTGATGCGTAAGTTCGTCGGGATTTTTTTCGTACAGGGCTTCGCGTTCCCGTAGTGCTTCCCAAAGCGGAGAGTTGCCCATGATCACGGTGTCGAGCACGCGATAGTTGTCGAACGCAAAGTGGTCCTGATGCAGGACGCCCAGTTTCTTCGGCCGGGTGATGGAGCCCTTGGAAGGCTCTATTTCTCCGGTCAGGATCTTCATCATGGTGGACTTGCCGGCGCCGTTGGGTCCGGTAATGGCGTAGCGGCGGCCGGGGAGAAATGTGGTGGTTACGTCCTCGAACAAGACGCGGGCGCCGAAGCGCATGGATAGATTATTGACAGATAGCAAAAGAAAAACTCTTTTTGGATTTGCCGGATTCGCGAGCGCGGCAGGGTGTTACAATCCGGCTTCTTTAAGTATACAAGGAGTAGCGAAGAAGCACTATATACTCACTCTGTGAGCGAGCGTATCCAAGTACGGCTTTCCGATCGGGACATGGCCGTCTTACACGGAGGGGCAGCGTGTTTTGCCTTTTTAGGAAGGTTTTTCCGGACAGAAGGGGTCGCAGGGGCGAAGCCCCCGGCGGTAAATCTCGGTTTCCTCACAGACCAAGTTTGACTTGCTCAGGTGTAAAGGATGTCCTGTAAAGGATGTCATGAGACTGTACACCTGAAGGCCGCGCCACGGTTCAGTTGCGGGCCGGAATGTAGCAACCGCATCGGTTGCCGCGTCATACAACCGGGGGAACACTTCATGGCCGAAAGTAAGAAGTGCGCACATCCAGCATGCAACTGCCAGGCGGCTCACGACGGCGCCTATTGTAGTCAGTATTGTAAGGACGCTGGCAGTACGCTTGAGCTAGCGTGTAACTGTGGCCACACGGGTTGCGCGGAGGAACTTACGCATCGCGGGTGACCGGCCTACTTTGCCAGCGCCGCAGCGATGGCCTTTTCAGCCAGCGGCGCGATGATCTCGTAGCCGGCGGCGTTGGGATGCAGGCCGTCGTCGGTAATTTCCTGGCGCAGCATTTGCTTATCGTCGAGCATGGCGGAATAGTAGTCCAGATAGATGTGATTGTTCTTCGCGGCGTAGTCCTTGATCCATGCGTTCAAGGCGATAATCTTTTCCGGTGGCCGCCGCGCCGTCTGCGGCCGGATGTAATCGCACACCGGCATTACCGAAGCGAGAACAACTCGAACATTGTTGGCCTTCGCCAGTTCCGCCATGGATGCCAGGTTGTCTTCGATGGCTTCCAGCGTCATCGCGCCAGTGTTGCCCGCGATGTCGTTTGTCCCCGCGAGAATCACCACCACCTGGGGCTTCAGCGCAATTACATCGGGGCGGAAACGGATCAGCATCTGGGGCGTGGTTTGTCCGCCGATGCCCCGATTGACGTATGGCTTGCCTTCGAAAAATTTACCGTACCTGCGGCCCCAATTGTCCGTGATGGAATCGCCCATGAACACCACGCGGACCGCATCGGATACGGGCGGCGGGAGCGACGCGTTGTCGTCGTGGTAGCGCGCCAGATTCGGCCAGTCCTTTAGCACGCGCTGGCTGCTCTCGAGCTGTGTCCGCAATCTCGTAACTTCATCGGGAACGGCAGGCGGCGGCGTTTGCGGATAAGCCATACCGCTGAACAGCACCGCGAGAAGGATTCGCTTCATATAGAGAATTGTAGGCCAAACTTGGCAGTGAACGTGCAAGTTACTTATTTGTGAAGTCAAGCGGTGGTGGAAGGAGAAAACAATGATCTCGTTACTGTTGTTGGTTGTCTTGATTATGTTGCTTTTGGGCGCGCTTCCAGCATGGCCTTACAGCAGGAGTTGGGGTTATTATCCGAGCGGCACGCTGAGCGTCGTACTCGTGATCATACTGGTGCTAATGCTCATGGGACACATATAGCCCCGGCAAAAAACTCCCGGCCCGGCATGATATTCTGACCAATATAACTGAGGGAGGAATCATGCGAGGCCCGAATCCGCGGGTTTACTATAAGCTCTCCGCGCCGGTCCATGCGGTGAAGCTCGAACCCCATCCGGGCAGCAGTCTCCGGGATCCAACAGGAGTTCTGATCATGATTCCCGCGGGCGTGACGATTGAGCTTGAAAGCGCCAGTCCGCCTGCTTCGGGTTTGGTGGACGTTTTGTGGGATGGTCACGCCTACTCCGTTTTTTTCGGAGACTTGCAGGAAAAAGCGCAAATCGCGGCCGACGGAAACTAGCGTCGCCGGTCCCATGCCAACTCAACGAGATCTCGATCTGATCCGAGCCTCCGCGGCAGGCGAAGTAGAGCGCATGCGGGCATTGCTGGGCCGGGGCGCAAAGGTGAATGCACGGCTCAAAAATGGAGCGACGCCTCTGCTGGCCGCGGCGGTGGCAGGACGTTTGGATGCCGTCCAACTACTGCTGGTGCAGGGCGCCGATTTGAAAATCCGCTATAAGGACGACGCCACCGTGCTGGTGATGGCTGCGACCCAAGGGCACGGCGCGGTCGTGCGTTTGTTGCTCCAAAAAGGCGCCAGCTCAAACGAGAGAACGCGCGGTGGCCTCACGCCGCTGCTGGCCGCGGCCATTGAGGGCCACATCGAAGCGGTGGACGCGTTGCTGGCCGGAGGAGCGGACGCGAATAAATCCGATGAGCGGGGAGTCACGCCTCTGATCGGCGCCGCGGTGAACGGACATCTGGAAGTGGTTTGCGCGCTTGCGGCGAATGGCGCCACGGTGAACGCCAGGAGCGCCGCCGGATTGACCGCGTTATCCGCTTCGATTGCATCGACGCCGGCGGTAACCTGGACGCTGCTCGAAAATGGAGCGGATGCGAATACTCCGGACGAGAATGGCCGGCCGGTGCTGGTGACGGCGGCCGCCGGCGGAAATTCGGAAGTCTTGCCGATGCTGCTGGAGCGCGGCGCGGAATTGGAAGCTCGCGACACTTCCGGAACCACTGCGCTGCTGGCCGCGACGTTAGCGGGGCACCTGAACATCGTGAAGACGCTTCTGGAAAAGGGGGCAAATCCAAACACAGCGGGGCAG
>DATDHK010000309.1:0-2129 GCA_036521635.1 Bryobacteraceae bacterium
TCCAAGCCGTCGAAACCAAAAAACTGGGAGTTCGATGCGGCCACTTCGTTGTTCCTCACGTTGGGGAAAGTGAGTGGAGTCGCGAGCCTTGCGGCGCCTATTTGCGGCAGATGGGTCAGGTCGTCCAGGCTTAGTTTGCGGGTCTCGAAGCGTGGGTTGAAAACGGTTGGAGGGGGCGTCGTCGGGCCGTTGTCCAGCGCCGCTACGCCCTTGGATTCGAGCCGTACAAACTCCTGGCTGACAGTCACTTCCTGGCTCAACACGATCGTCGGGGCTACGAGCGCAAGTCCAGAAAGTACATACCAATGCATTATTAATCTGGCTATTGACATATTTGATCCTTATTCCCAGGAATTAACATTTTGGAATCCCGAGATGCACAGTATACAACCACGCGGCGCGGTTGCAACGACTTTTTTTGGCAGTTTTCTTCGCAGTGGCGGAACGTGAGCGCTGATCGGCGATCGGTGGATGGCGCCGATCACGAGTCACCGTTCACCGCTCCAGTGTCGCCGCCTTCGCCGGTCCAAAATAAATGGAATTGAACAACAACTTATAAGTGCCGTGGGGCTGCCCCCGGAATGCCGCCTCGACGCCCAGTAGAAATACTTTGCCCTCTCCCATGGGCGCTTCCGCCGCGGCCACCGTTCCTTCTAAATATCCTTGCCCCCATGCCCAGCCACTTCGCAACGGCGTTGCATTCGGAAACCAGGCAATCGGTTTTACGCCCTTCAACTCCGCCTCCGGCGCCATGCGGAACACCGGACTGTTTTCGAAAAACACATCCGCCGTCGAACCCATTCCGTACGCCACCGGATTGGTGTTATCCACATTTACCTGCAGCACGGAGCCGGGCACATAGAATTTCTCGCGCGGCAGCGGATGCTCCTGCCCGTCCGCGGTTCGCTCCACCAATCCATTCCGAAGCGGAAGGCCGAAGAATTGGGCCAGCGAAGTGGAATCGCCGATAGTAACAATTGTTCCTCCCGATTCCACAAATCTTTTGAGCTGCGCGATAGTCTTTTCCGGCGACACGCGGCCCAGCATTTTTCGATACTCTTCGGGGATCTCATCCGCATTGGGTTGACGGAAAAATCCGCCGCGGCCGCGAGCTTCCGAAAGCCCTACCGAGCGCGGCATGGCGCCGCTCGGAAATACCAGAACGTCGAACCGGCTGGAAAGATCGCCCTGATCGAGCGCGGCCGGATACACCACCTCGAATGGAAATTCAAATTGTTCGAAGAGCCAGCGCAGCCATCCCGAAGTCATCGAGCCGCCGTACTGGTCCCACAAACCAATGCGCACCGGCTTCAGCTTAAATGCGTCGCCTGATGGACGAGTGGCCACCGCTTGAATCGTCAAATCGAACTCGGCGGCGGCCTTGTCGAGCAACGCGCGCGCTTGCGGACGGGCCGGAACGAACATTGTGCCGGCGCCGGTGCTGTGGCCGGCGAGCGTCACGGGTTGCTTAAGCCAGTAAACCTCATCGCCATTTTTCAGCAGCCGGTTCACCAGGATGAATGCGTCGTTTTGCTGATGGCTGATGAGATAGCCGGCCGCTTGCGTGGGACCAAGAACCTTTGCGGCGGGCGGATTCTGCAATCCACTTACTTTCTCGAACGGACCATTGAATCCATCCAGAATGCGATCGAACTTCACGCCCATCTGATATGCCAGTGTGTAGCCGGTAACGTCGTACGGCGGGATCGGCGGACCACCCGGATAACGGAAATCGTTGGGATGATCCTGGGCTTCGAACATGTCGAGAACATGCGGCCGGAATGCCTGCGCTGTTTTCACCACCCACGAAGCGGCCGGATAATGCTTGCCGGCAACGTCGAAATCCGAAGTCGCGCGCTGAACGGTGATGCCGGTCTTGATCAGCGTATTGATGAATTTGGTCGCCGTTGCAAAATCGGGTTGATCGGAAGGAATGATGTAGCCGCGCGGATCGCGCAGCGCCGGATTGTGCAGCTCCGATTCATAAAATTTTGCGGGCAGCGCACCGGCGGCCCGAGGATCGAATCCACCGGGACTGTCGCCGGCGGGCACCGCGGCATCGGCGGTGGCGGCGCGCTGTCCGCCGCGAGGCGGCGTAATAGGCTCCGTCTTCGCCGCCGCTTCCTTCA
>DATDHK010000310.1:0-6655 GCA_036521635.1 Bryobacteraceae bacterium
CCCTCGTCGGCCTTTGCATGGATTGCTCAATATTTCGGACGCGTGCGAGAGGTCGGCCAGGGGGCCGACCGCGGACCAGGGGGTCCGCCCCACCAGACGGATTGACCAGCTAATTCTTGGACACTACGCTAGGTGAATTGATAAGGGTGGTGCTTCGATGGGTCAGCAGGGCGTGGTCTCTTCCCCGTCATCAGCGACCTGGTTTATTCGCGTTCCCGGTCCTAGCGTTGATGGTTGTCTGTGGCACGGTTCTAATCTTTCTGCTCAACCTGGGCTCAGCATTCGCCACAACGGATTTCCCGTAGCCGTTTTTGGGAGGCTCCGTACTAGCGGTGCTTGTGTTCGCTCGGCCTAAAATAAAGTCATCTCCCAGCTAAGACCCCACTACCTGCGCTCGGGGTGCGCAAGTCGGCGTTAGAATGGTTTCTAAGAAGCTTGCAAGCACGATTCTATATCGACCCGGCGACTGGGTCGCCGCATATACATAATCATCAAGTGAATGAGGACGAGGTCATTGAGGTCTTGGAGAAACCCGGGAGGATCGGGCCGGTCGCGAAGGCGCCAGGATTGCGCTGGGCAAGACAGACTCCGGCAGGTATCTGCGAGTCATCTATATTCCCGATCCTGAGCCGGACAGCGTATTTGTGATCACGGCTTACGACCTAATGGGGAAGCCCTTGGCGGCATTTCGCAGACGCAGAAGGAAAAAACAACAATGAGCCAAAACAAGTTTCCAACTGGATGGAATGACGAGAAGGTGCGACAAGTACTCGCCCGCTACGAACAACAATCTGAGGAAGACGCGCTGGTGGAGGACGAGGCGGGTATTGAACCTTCCGAAACGGTAATGGATATCCCCCACGATCTCGTACCCAAGGTCCGAGAACTGATCGCGAAGCACCAGAGCTGAGGTGGAGACTCAATCCACGAGATGGGCAAGTGGTGAGCCGGATCGGCCGCCGTCCATGTTCCCTAACACCAACGAGCCCGTAATGAATGCCAGCCCACGTGCGCGAGAACATCGCGAACAAGGAATGTTCTGGCTCTTCCTACGAATCGCGGTTATTGCACGACGTAGAACGTCGTATCTCGCGGAGCCGACGCAAAGCCCGCCGGCGCGGCGACACGCACCCCCGCGCTCCCTGCCGCCACAGCCGTCAGACGGATCGGCTTGGAACCCTCGCCCGGCCCAAACAACACGGCGCCGGCCGAAACCCGCAGCACGGCCGGATTGAGGGACGTCACATCGACGACGACGGTCCCCACTCCAGGACGGAGCGTTGAAGTGTAAAACGCCAAGTCGCCCGTCGCCTGTAGCCGGCGGAACTGGACCTCCGTGTCCCTGGCGCCGCCCACGCTTATCGTAATGGACGGAATGCCGAGCACCGTATCCGCCAGGATAAAGACCGACGGCCGCAGCCGGAACGTGAGCTTGGCATCGCGATATCCCGGCGCGCTCAAGGTGACATCCACGCTGCCGTTATCGGACAGCGCCTGCACCCACAGCGTCCCAGGGCTCGCCGCCGAAACGCGAGCGCTTCCGGCGGCCTTGGAATCGAACGACACCAAGGCGCTGGTGGATTGCGACGACACCGCCGTTGCCGTCACGCCCGAAGGCAGCGATACGGTGCAAAAATCCTGCGCGTCCTTCCCAATCTCCAGGCTGTTGCAGTTCACGTTCAATGTCCGCAGCGCAACCTGCACCTTCAACGCGCGGATGGTCAAGCCGGGGTCCGCAAATCCATCGGGCACCCCTAGCGTTACGGTTGTCGTCCCGGCGGCCACCGGCTTTATGATCATGCTTTGCGTTGCGTCGCCAGGGTTGAATTTCACTCGCGCGGGCTCGACCGTCGCCACCGGCGGATCCGCGCTCGCGAGCGGCGCTTCAATGGCCGGGGCTCCAGGGCGCACCATGGCGTTGCTCAAGACTCCGTTTGCGTCCGATCCGGCGCCCGCCGGCCACGGCTGTATGAAAATTATTGGCGACATCGGCGACCCACCGACTTCGAGCGAAACAGGCCCGGGGTTGAGCACCAACACCGACGGGACCAATACGACGGTGGAGATCGAATCGGCGTAGCCATCGGCGGCGATGCGTATGGATACCTCGCCATCGCCGGCCAATGCCTGCAGATAAACTGGTTGGCTTTGCCCGGCGCCCGTCGGGTAAGCCAGCGTGATAGACGCCGATCCGCGCACATCCGCTGTCCGCGACAAAAGCAAGCGGTCCGGTGAGAGGCTGGTTAGAGTGAGGATCTTGTTGTCCACCGGCGCGCCGCCATATTCGGGCGTTACCACCATCGAGCCTTGCAGGTCCTTTCCGAGAACCACTTTGGGCATCATGAACTTCGGCGCACGAACGGTCACCGCAATCTGGCTTCGATCCACCGTATAGCCGGATGGCGTTTTGACACCGATCGCGGCGCTGCCCGGCAGGCCGGGTTTCACCGCTATGGACGCACTGTTTCGGGTGGAGGTGAGTTCTACAAAAGCCGGATCGACGCTGACCACGCCCGCGTCGGTGGAGCTGAAATCCACTCGCAGCGGCGGATCGCCGGGACGCAATGTCAGGTTGAGGTTTCCAAAGCTTGCAAGGCCCACACCGACACCCCATTGCGTTGCAGCGGACTGTGAGAGCAGGGTCAATGGGCTTTGCGCGCCCGACACGGACACTTGCAGCGGGTACAGCGGAACGGTCACGTCCACCGGATCGAGATTCGGTCCGGTGAGATGCAGCAGCGCTGTACCAGTGTCGGACAGCGCCGTAAGATTCAGAGAATAGCCGGGGAATATGACGGCGCTGCCCGCTGCTTCCGCGCGTGTGCCGCCCACCAGGAGTTTCGTTGGGTCGCCGCTGGTCGCGGTGATCTGAGTGGCCGCCTGAGATCCACTGTCGGTGTGGAGTCCAAACGCGATGGTCGCGTGGGTGGCGGCGATGGGAGAGCGCTCGAACCCGATGGTTGACGGTGTGATCCGAATCCTCACCCGCGCGCGGCGCGACGGCGCGGTGAATCCGGCTGGGGCGTCGAACCAGACGTAGGTGTCGCCCACTCCCTTAACCGTGTAGGCGACATTGGTCCGCGTGACATCGGTATCGCTCGCGAATGAAATTTTGGACGCGTTCAGAGCCACCGCCGCGCCATCCTGCTGCAACGCAAGACTGGCCTGCACGCCCGGCCGCAGCGGTTGCGCGATAAGCGGGATGCCGGTCAGATCGTCCAGCGCGTAGCTGGCCACCGGCAGCGAGCCGCTGGAATAATATGGCGCGGTCACGTCGCTTGCGGAAAACGCAAATCCGGACGGGGCCAGCGTGACGGTTCCGTCCACCGTTCCGGCGCCGGCGATTTGAATGCGCACGGTGGTCTGGCCGGCCGACGCCAATCCATAAACCCAGAAGCTCAAGTCGCCATAGGCGGTGGGCTGCTTCCGAATCTCCGTTTGTCCGGCAGTGGCGCCGTCGGGCGAGAGCAGCGCCAGCGCCGGATCCGCAACGGTTATCACCGCTTCCAGATTTACCGGCAGGCGAGACAGCGAAACCTGCGTGCGCAAATTCTTGCCCAGGTAAAGTTGCGGGGCGGCGGGAAGCGACACTGGAACGGGTGTCACCGCTATGCTGAGCAGCCCGTTTACCTGCATATCGGAATTGTCCAGGGTCATTCTCAGATCCGCCGTTCCCAGGGAAACCGCCATTGCGGTCACGGTAGGCGAAGAGGAGGTATCGCCGCTCGCCGGATTGACGGACACCACCTTCGGATCGGACGTCGAAATCGAGTAATGCAGCGCCAGGCCCCCGCGCACCGTGTATCCGAAAGCGTTGGAGTTGCCTTCGAAACTGAAGTGCGGATAAAGACTGAATATGTTCCCGACGTACGCAATTGCCGTGTTGGCGCCCGTACTCGATGTAATGCTCGCGGAGGTGCGCGCCAAGGTGATCGCGATCTCTTTGTCAGCCGCGATCTCCGTTGAAGCGATCAGGATTTTGACTTGGCCTTCACTCGAGAGCGCCTGGGCCCATACCCGAGGCACGTATTGGTTAAACGTCTGATTGAAATCGATGTCCAGCGATTCCTGGCCGGCCTGGCTTGGATCGAATGAAAGCAACAAGCGTGAAGGATCGGAGCTGCGGAAGGTCATGGACCCTTTGGGCCGGGCGCTAGAAATACTGCTTTGATCTTGGGTAACCACAAACTGCACGGGGGTCTGTAGATCCTTGCCGATGGTTGTATCGACGCCCCGGATGCCGGGGCGAACCACGGTTATGCCCAGCGAGTCGGTGGGAAGAACCGGCAAGGTGGTGCAGGAGAGCGTCAACTGAGCGGCGCCGGGCCCCACCGGCGCGGCGTAGGAATAATAATTATCCGGCGCGACGATTTTCGCGACGCTTTCGTCCGAGCTGGACCAGGTTACCTGCAAGGGCGGCAGGCCGTCGCTCAACTGCCCGAATGCCTCCGCCTTATTGGTCGCGGGATTCCATGCGATCACGCCGTAGTAAAGGTACGCCGGTGGCGACCAGGTGGTAATGGTAAAAGAAGATTGAAAGAGTTGCAAGGCAGTGGGGGTCAACGTAACCGCGATGGTCTTAGACGGCAGACCTTCGGCGCTGGCCACGAGATCGACCTGTCCCGAGTCCGTGAGCCCTTCCAGCGTCACCGTCCACGAGCCCCCCAGCAGCGTCACCTCACCCGACGTTCTCCCATCCTTCGAAAATCGCACTTTCGATGGATCGGAAGAGCGCAGCGTCAACGGGACCTTCGAAGCGTCCTCGGCCGCGCTCAAGCTGAGGTACACGGCCATGTCCTTGCCGATGGAGAGCCGGTCCGGCGCAATGATGTAAGCGGTGCCAATGTCCGCGACGAAGCCGTCCAGGCCATCGTCCTTCGTATCCTGCCAGGCATTTTTCATGGGCAGGTCGGTCGAAGTGGTCGAGCCAACGATCCGCGCGGTTGTACTGGTGAAGGCCACTCCATAAACATGGTCGTCACCGCTGCCGCCGAAGTAGGTCAGTTGCTGTATGCGATTGTTCGCGTCGAAGTAGGCGAAAAATCCGTCCTCGCCCCCACCCGGCTTGGATTGCAGAGCCTGAAACACCGGAAGGTCCACGCTGTGGGTCACCCCGGCTACGGCGATATTGTCCTGCGGGTCGACCGCCACGGCCGTACCTTCTTCAGCGCCGGACCCGCCCAGAAACGTCGAGAAGCCCACGGAGCCGTCCCTGGTATCGAGCCGCACAAGAAACGCGTCGGTGGCGCCGCCGAACTTGTCCTGAATCGCGCTCGCCAGCGGAAAATCCGGCGACGTCGTCGTGCCCGTGATGGCCACAAGCGGCGAAGTAGAGTAATAGTAAGAGTTGTAAGACGTCGCGAGACTCTGCACGCGATCCTCCCCGGATCCGCCGAGGAGCATCGATTTCTGAAGAGTAGGGCCATAGGACGCGTTACTCAACAGCGCGACGAAGCCATCCGATTGTCCCTGCCGCCCGCTGGAGGGCCAGCCCGTTAGCGGAAAATCCGGCGACTGAGTCTCGCCGCCCACAACCATACCCGTGGATGTGAACGCCACCGCATACGCGGCGTCGTCCCCGGACCCGCCCAGATAACTCAAGGTCTGGATACCGCCGGCATAAAAAGCAGCGGTGAAGAAGAAAGCGTCCTTGCCGCCCGCCAGGGCAGGTTGAAAAGCATACTTCACCGGCAGATCCGGAGAGTCCGTCACACCGGCGCCGAACACCGAATACCCGTTCCCCGCCAAGGCCGTTACGCGGTCCTCTCCACTGCCTCCGATCAGCGTGGCGTCGAAGTACCCGGAATACTGCTGGAATTGTATGTGAACCAGAAACCCGTCCGTCGCTCCGCCCGCATATTGCAGGGGGCCGCCGGCGGCTCCCGCGGGGAAATCGCGCGAGTTGGTGGCGCCCGCCAGATAGTATTCCGGCCGGTTGGGATCTACAACTGCCGCCGACGTCAGATCGTCGTCGCCGGAGCCGCCGATGATCACGGTCCCAAAGAGACCGGAGTACGAAAAGGTGGCCGGCCGGGTGCCCCTTATGAAGATGTCGCGGCTGCGCCGGCGGGACGCAGGCACGCCCAGGAACGCCACCGAACTCGTGTTGCCCGCCACATATCCATCTCCCACCACCTTTACCTGGTCGTCGTTCTCCCCGCCCAGGTACGTCGATAATTCAAGCACCGGATCGACGACAAGCGGCAACCCGGCGTCGTAGGCTTCCAACTGGAGCCGGAACTCGCGCGCGTCTTTTCCCGCGATGAATCCGCCGTGCACCAGGCGCCGCGAGCCGTCTGGACCCTCTTGATAAATCCGGGGCGCGCGCTGCCAAAGCGTTCCAGCGGCGGTTTCGATCTCGATAGAGCCATCCGCGGCGGTCCGCACGCGCCGGCCGCCGTCGAACCGCAACCGCACGGCCGCCGGATCGGCCCCGCGCGCGAGCACCAGATCGTACTCCAGCCGGCTGCCATCGCCATAAAACACCGCGTCGATGCCCGGATAAATTCCCTTCCACTCGATCCGCGAGAACTGCCGTGCGCCGCGCACCCAACGGCTCGGGTCGCTGCCGACGAAATATGAAATTGGTTCCAATTGCGCGCCTGTCGCCTGACAGTGCGAATTGGGATCGGAACCCGCGAAACTCATCCGCACC
>DATDHK010000311.1:0-2343 GCA_036521635.1 Bryobacteraceae bacterium
GGGATCGGCGAAGGTGGCCCACGTCACATGCCTCTCGTCCAGGAATTTTGGGATGCGCAGAATTGCGTTGGTCACCGCGACTTTGCTCATGTGCTCCGCCATGTGGGTGAATTGGAATCGGCCGGTCACGTCGCCTGAAGCATAGATGTGATTTTGCGACGTGCGGCAGCGATTGTTCACCTGAATGCCTTTCTTGGTGGTGACGACGCCCGCGTTTTCCAGACCAAGGCCCTGAATGCCGGGCTCTCGCCCGATCGCCGCGAGTATGGCATCGCAGGTAATCCTGCGGCCGTCATCGAGCGTTGCGGAGAGACTGCCGCCTTCTTGTTCCGCGGCCACCGCGCGATTTCCGAAAAGAAACGAAATGCCTTCGTCCTCCAAGCTGGTTTTCAAAAGACCGCTCAGCTCCGGCTCGTCGCGCGGGAGAATGCCTGCCCCAGGGGCCACCACGGTTACCGAGGACCCCAGGCGATGCAAGGCTTGCGCCATCTCGATTCCAATCGGACCAGCGCCCAGCACCAGCAGCCGCTTCGGGCGAGATGTCAATTCGAAGATGGACTCATTGGTCAACGTTGGAGCGGCGAATCCAGGATTCACCGGCCGCGCGCCGGTTGCGATCACGAACGATTTGGATGTGATTTTTTGGATGCCGCCCTCGCGGTCCGTCAGCTCCATGCTATGTGGCTCCAGAAACCGAGCCTTCGCGAGAACCACCTTCACTCCCATGCGCTCGAAATTCACCGGCGCATCGGCGTGTTCATAGATGCTCTGCCTGATCTCGCGCACGTGCGCCATCACGCCGCCAAAATCGAATTCGGGCGCGCACGCCGTCAGCCCGTAGCGATCCGCGGTCCGCATGCCATGCGCGATCTTGGCGGCCTTTAGCAGCGCTTTGCTGGGCACGCAACCGTACCAGGTGCAGTCGCCACCCAGGCGGTGCTGCTCCACCAGCATAGTTTTTGCGCCGAGTAAGGCGGACATTCCGGCCGCCACCAGGCCCGCCGATCCGCCGCCAATCACCACCAGGTCGTAGTCATACTTCATGCGACCGGCCTCCGAAACAAGACTCGACCACTCGCGCATAGTATTCGCGAACCGGCGGCAACTGGAGCCCCGCGCGTTCCAGCAGCGCCATCGTTGCACGGTTTTCGTAACACTGCGGTATGGCCAACTGTGGCAGGAACTCCTGGATCACGCCTAACAGTTTTTTTACGGACGAACTGGCGCTCTTCGCCTGCTGACGCGCAAAGCGTTCGAATTCATCCAAGCCCACGAGGCGCGGCGGCACGGCTTGCGCGCGACGGCGCTCATTGAGGATCCGGAACGTCCGGTCCAGAATCTCGCCGACGGACATCGAGGCTTCGGCGCCTGCGCAAACATGATACACGCGGCCGGGAGTGAAGTGGGAATCGTAAAGCACTGCCAGCGCGGACGCGGCCCAGTCGCTCGCAATGAGGTCCAGCGGCGCGCCGCTTTCTCCGGGAATGACCGGAAAGGGATTCCGTGGTACTAGCCGCAACACCTGGTGAAAATAATTGGACTGCCGCACGTTTCCATTCGAGTCCGAGATGATGGAGCTCAGGCGAAAAATGGATGCGGGAATCTCCGGCATGGCCTCAAATACCAACTGCTCCGCTTCATATTTGGATTGCTGATAGGAATTCAGGAACCCAGATGTATTCCGAAAACGCGCTTCCGGAACCATTCCCCGCTGCCGGCCGGCCACGTAGACCGTACTGATGTGCGCGAACTTCTCCAGGTACTTCGATCGCCTGGCCAGCGCGAGCAGCCGCCGGGTCCCGGCCAGGTTAGTGGCGCGCGCTTCCCCGAGCGGAAGCCGGAATCGAATATCCGCCGCACAGTGGATAATCTCGGTGATGGATTGGGACAGGGCTTTTTGATCGTCCACTGCCAGCCCCAAGTTTCGTTGGGTGAGATCGCCGCGGACAATCGTTACCAGATTGTTCTTTGGGCGAATGCTTCGCTGCGGCGAGCGGCTCAAGATCACGATCCGCCGGTCCGGGTAATTCTCCAGCAGCCACGGGAGCCACGCGCTCCCAACCAATCCCGAGGCGCCAGTTAGAAGCAAACAGGGCTCTGTCACGGAAGCATCTCCGGGGCCGCACTGAATTGCACAATAATGAGAGAGCGACCATGGCGCCCTCGAAGGAACTTCCCGGCTGGCTGCGCGGCGCGATCGTGATGGGCGTAGCGGGCTGCCTGGTGGCGTTGGAGCTTTCTCGCGCGCTGCGTAAGCGGAAACGCGAGCCGAAACTGGTGCGTGGCATTCGAAACCTGGCGATCGCCGCGAGTGCGGGCGCCGTCATGCAATGGGTCGAACGC
>DATDHK010000312.1:0-13019 GCA_036521635.1 Bryobacteraceae bacterium
TGGCGTTCGAGGCGATATTTCGCTCGAAGCGGCTGGAATGAGCAGACACGCCAAGCGGACATGCCGACACGCTTAAGAGCAAAACGGGATCGGACAATTCGCGCCATCGCCATCTTTAAAGCTAGTACCAAGTTGCAAACTCGCCGCGCGCAATTTCAGCTTCGCCTTTGCGAATGGCAGCCAATTCAACTTTCGTGGGTTTGTACGTCGACTGGTCCATAGGTCTACGCCCACGCCCCACCGCGCGCCGCGCGCTTCAGATATTGGCCTCGGCCTACCCTCCCTAAAAACTGCCCGTTGTCCACTATCATCTCGCCTCGCGACATGACGGAACGAACATTGCCTTTCACGCGGAAGCCTTCGAACATCGAGTAGTCCACTCGCATGTGGTGCGTCTTCGCGCTGATTGTATAATCGGCTTGCGGATCCCAGAAGACGATGTCGGCGTCGCTCGCGGCCGCGATTGTGCCCTTGCGCGGATACATCCCGAAGATGCGCGCGGGCGTTGTGGAAACCAACTCGACAAACCGGTTCAGCGACAGCTTGCCGGCATTCACGCCGTGGTGATATATCAATTGCAGACGATTCTCGATGCCCGGACCACCGTTCGGAATTTTGGTGAAGTCGTCCTTGCCCAGCACCTTTTGATCCTCAAAACAGAACGGGCAATGATCGGTCGACACCACCTGCAGATGATCGTGCTTCAGCCCGTCCCAAAGCTTTCCGAGATTTTTCTTCTCACGCAGCGGCGGCGTAAACACGTACTTCGCGCCTTCGAAATTCGGGCGCTCCATTTCTTCGATCGATAGCAACAAGTACTGCGGGCAGGTCTCGGCGAAGGCCGGCAAACCGCGGTCGCGCGCCTCGCGCACCTTGTTCAACGCGTCTTCCGACGACAGATGCACGATGTAAACCGGCACTCCGGCCATTTCCGCCATGGCGATGGACCGGTTCACCGCTTCCGCTTCCGCCGTGGTGGGGCGCGTCAAGCCGTGATAGATGGGCGCGGTCTTTCCTTCCGCCAGCGCCTTTTGCACAATGACGTCGATCACGCCGCCGTTCTCGGCATGCATGCAGATGAGCGCACCGTTTTTCGCGGTTTGCGAGAGCGCACGAAAGATGGTTGCGTCGTCCACCATCAGGACGTTCGGATACGCCATGAAAAGCTTGAAGCTGGCGACGCCCTCGTTCACCATGTCGTCCATGTCTTCCAGGCCGGCGATGCCCAGGTCCGTAACCACCATGTGCAGGCCATAATCGACGCAGGCTTTCCCGTTGGCTTTTTTCCACCAGGTATCCAGCGCATCGCGCATTTTGGTTCCGCGCGCCTGGATCGCAAAATCGACGATGGTCGTTGTGCCGCCAAAAGCGGCCGCGCGCGTTCCGGTTTCGAAATCGTCGCTGGACGTCGTGCCTCCAAACGGCATGTCCAGATGCGTGTGCGCATCAACTCCGCCGGGCAGCAGCAGCATGCCGGTGGCGTCGATCGTGCGCTCGGCTGAGTTCGCGGGAATTCCTTTCCGCACCTCCTTGATCTTTTCGCCGTCCACCAAAATGTCGGCCGGGAAAGTGGACTCCGCCGTGACCACTGTGCCGTTCTGAATCAGCGTGCTCATTGCGCCGCGCTCCTCTGTTCCCAGGATTCAAATGGACGGCCGGTTTCGACGCGATCCATGGTGATGCAACCGTCAACCGGACACACCAGCGCGCACAGATTGCAGCCCACGCATTCATCCTCATCCACGCGCGGAATGCGCGCGAGGGGCGTCGGGTATGGTCCGCCATTGCTATTCGCGCCATCCAATTTCGCGATGGGCGTGCTGGCGATGCGGCGCGCGCTTTCGGCCTCCACTTGCGCGGGCGTGCGGTGGCCGTGGCCATTGCCGGAAGCCGCGCGGTCCAGATGAATGCACTGGTGCGCGCCGTCCCAACAGGCCGTGTAGCAAAGCTCGCAGCCGATGCATTTTTCGGGATGAATGCGCGCGATGATTTTGTAATTCAGATCGAGATTCTTCCACTCGACGACGCGCGGCAGACTTACAGCGCAAAACTCGTCGATGGTACGGAATCCCTTGGCGTCCATCCAGTTGGACAATCCATCGATCATGTCCTCGACGATGCGGAATCCGTAGTGCATCGCAGCGGTGCAAACTTGCACGGTTCCAGCGCCGAGCAAAATGAATTCGGCGGCGTCCTGCCAACCGGAAATTCCCCCGATGCCGGAAATCGGCAGCCGCGATCCTTCGTCGCCTGCGATCTGTTGCACCATGTGCAGTGCGATCGGCTTCACCGCGGGTCCGCAATAACCGCCGTGCGAAGATTTTCCGCCGACATCGGGACGCGGAATCAACGAATCCAGATCGATACCTGTGATGGAATTGATGGTGTTGATTGCGGACAATCCGTCCGCGCCGCCGCGCTTGGCCGCGCGCGCAACCATGCGGATGTCCGAAATATTTGGAGTCAGCTTCACCAGCACCGGCGTGCGCGCCACTTCCTTCACCCAGCCGGTGATCAGCTCCGCATATTCCGGCACTTGGCCGACGGCGCTGCCCATGCCGCGCTCGCTCATTCCGTGCGGACATCCGAAGTTCAATTCCAGCCCGTCGGAGCCTGCATCTTCAGCTTGACGCACAATCTGATGCCAAGCCTCGCGCTTCGATTCCACCATCAGCGAAGCGATCACGGCGTGCTTCGGAAATCGCTTCTTGACCTCGCTGATTTCGCGTAGATTCACATCCAGCGGACGATCCGTAATCAGCTCGATATTGTTCAGGCCCATCATGCGCTGGCGATTCCAGTCCACCGAGGAATAGCGCGAAGAGACGTTGACGATGGGGTCGCCCAGCGTTTTCCATACTGCGCCGCCCCAGCCGGCGTCGAACGCGCGCAGCACCTGCTCGCCGCAATTGGCGGGCGGCCCGGATGCCAGCCAGAACGGATTTGGGCAGCGGATGCCGCCCGCGAAAACAGTAGTCAGGTCAGCCATGTTGCGCCTCCCGGTGAGCATAGTTCTTTACTTTGTGGGGCAGGATGGTAACCTGCGGCCGATTGGTAATCGGCCTGTCGAAGCTTCCGAAAAACTTTACTATTCCAGCAACAGGCCGATTACCAATCGGCCGCAGGATACCATCCTGCCCCACATAATCATCGTTCATACTTCTTGCCGCTCCAGCCAACTCACAATTCCCAACCCCGCTCGTTTTCCTTCGGCCACCGCATCCACTACTTCGCGTCCGCCGTTCACGCAATCGCCGGCGGCATAGTAGCGGGGGTTCGCGGTCCGGCCGGTTGAAGGATCGATTACCACGCATCCATCTTTTACTTCCACGCCGCGGCACTTGCTCAAAAATTCTACGAAGCGCGATTGCCCGGTGGCCGGGATCACCATGTCGCACTCGATCATGAAATTCGATCCGGCCACAGGTTCCGGCTTCCGCCGGCCGGATTGATCCGGCTCGCCCAACTCCATCCGCACACATTCCACGGCGCCCACGCGACGGGCGTCCGCCGCCGCGGCGCGAATCGCAACGGGCTGCGTTTGCAAACGGAACTGCACGCCCTCAAGCTTGGAATGCTCGTACTCAAAAAGGAATGCAGGCATCTCCCGCTCGCTGCGCCGGTAAATCATGTAGACGTCATCGGCGCCCAGCCTGCGCGCGGCGTTCGCGGCGTCAATGGCGGTGTTCCCTCCGCCGATCACCGCTACTTTTCGGCCCACTGGAATGGTCTGCGCAGTCTTATAGTCGGCGATGAACCGCAAGGCGTCCACCACGCCTTCCAACTCTTCGCCCGGAAGATGCATCGGCACAGTCGCGCCCAGTCCGACGGCTAAAAAAATCGCCGCGTAATCGCGCTCCAGATCTTCCATCGACAGGTCGCCGCCTACGTTTACGCCGAAGCGGAATTCAACCCCGAGCGATTTCACTAGTTCCACTTCACGCAGGCTATCCGCCGGCCTCAGTTTGTATTCCGCGACTCCGTAAGTATTCAGTCCTCCGGCCAGCGCGCGGCTCTCGAAAATGGTGACGCCGTAGCCGCGCTTGCGCAACTCCACCGCGCATGCGAGCGATGCCGGACCAGCGCCGATGCACGCCACCTTCACTCCACGATCCTGAGGTAGCGTGAAAGGCAACTTCGCGCCGTCACTGTAGAAATAATCCATCGCATGCCGTTGCAACCGGCCAATCTCGATGGGCTGTTTGTTGTAGCGATGCAGCACGCACGCGCCCTCGCACAATACATCCACCGGACATACGCGCGAACAACTTGACCCCAAAATGTTCGATTCCAGGATCGTCACCGCCGACCCGCGCAGGTTCGCGGTCGCAATTTTTTTGATGAAGCGCGGGACGTCGATATGGGTGGGGCAAGCGGCCGTGCACGGCGCGTCGAAGCAGTACAGGCATCGGTTCGCTTCCACCAACGCCGCTTGCGGATCGAACGGCGGATGAATCTCGGCAAATCGCCGGGCAATCTCTTGGCTTGCGGGAATCACGCTTGCACCAGAGGGCCGTACATGTCGGGCCGGCGGTCGCGGAAGAATTGCCAGGTCTTGCGCACTTCGGCGATCAAGTCCAGATCCAGGTCGGCCGTCAGCACTTCGTCTTTGTCGCGCGATGCCTGAGCGACAATCTTGCCGCGCGGATCGCAGAAGTAACTCGATCCATAGAACTCGCCGATGTTCCAGGGCGCTTCCACGCCCACGCGGTTGATCGCGCCGATAAAATAACCGTTGGCCACGGCGTGCGCGGGTTGCTCCAGCTTCCACAAATATTCGCTGAGTCCGGCAACAGTCGCCGACGGATTGTAGACGATTTCAGCCCCGTTCAAACCCAGCGCACGCGCGCCTTCCGGAAAATGCCGGTCGTAGCAAATATAGACGCCGATCTTCGCGAACCCGAGATCGAAGACCGGATAACCGAGATTGCCGGGCCGGAAATAAAACTTCTCCCAGAAGCCCGGCGCTACGTGCGGAATATGGGTCTTGCGGTACTTCCCTAAATATTTTCCGTCGTTGTGGATCACGGCCGCCGTGTTGTAGTAGACGCCTTCCTGCTCCACTTCGTATACCGGAACGATGATGGCGATGTGCAGCTCGCGCGCCAGCTTTTGCATCAACTCCGTTGTTTCGCCGCCCGGCACAAGTTCGGTAAAATCGTACCAGCGCGTTTCCTGTTCCGCGCAGAAATACGGCCCGTAGAAAATTTCCTGCAGGCAGACGACCTGACTGCCTTGCGCGGCCGCCTGACGAATATAGCCCACATGCTTGTCGACCATGGCCTTCTTGGTCTCGGCCAGCGATGCGCTCGGGGGCGCGACGTTGGTCGCCTGGATCAGCGAACTGCGAACGATTCGAGACATGCTTTCACCCCTTGATCCCGCAAACACATAATGCGCGGGCGAACAACCCGCGCACCAAATGTTTAGGGCTTTATTATGAACCCGATGAGCGGTAGAACGCAAATCGAATCGATGGGGAAGCTCAGGACTCTTGGCACGATTTGAACGGGTAAGCATTTATGACCGTTCATCTCGATTGGCCGCCAGACGTCGTGGATCGTCTGACGAAAGAGGCCCGACAGCAGGAAGCTGCAGCTCGTATCCTTGAAGTTCAGAAGCGTGTAAAACCCGATCCCGAAGGCTGGACATCTCGCGACTACATTAACCATGGTCGCCGCTGATGGCCGCGTTGGTTCTTGACGCTTCGATTGCGTCCGCGGTGTTGGCGTACGCTATTCCAGCCTTGAGCTTCGGCCGAAGGTGTCAAATGACCAAGATGCTGCCGAATAAAGGCGGCTATTCTTTGGCCGCCGCTGCCGCGGGAACGGCCTTCTTGCGTGTCGCGCGGCGTTTCTCCACAGGAGGCTGGCGGTCGCTCTTCTTGAGGGCAGCCATGGCGATGGAGAGCACGAATTTCTTCTCGCCGTGGTCGTCAAATTTGATGACAATATGTTCTTCGTTGCAGGAGAGCACCGAACCTAAGCCGTACTTAGAGTGTTCAATTTGCGCCGCGGGAGCAAACGCCGGTTTGATAGCCATAAAGAGAGGGGAGGGCTGTATTGCCTCGGTTACATCGTAACATTTTCAGTGAATTTTGTCGAACCGTGGCGGTGCGCTAAAACTCGAGTTTGTATAATGGAGCCGCACGCACTATGTCCGATCGCAAGTTCGACGAGCCGCGTATTGCGCTCAATCGCATCTATACAAAAATGGGCGACAAAGGCGAGACCCATCTCGCCGGCGGACAGCGCGTTCCCAAGGATTCCTTGCGTATCGAGTGTTATGGGACCGTGGACGAGCTGAACGCGTTCGCTGGAATGGCTGGTTTCACCGCTGCCGAATCCGTTCCGGAGTTGGCCGCGATTTTGCGGCGCGTGCAGCATGAGTTGTTCAATCTGGGATCGATCCTGGCGACGCGGGCCGAGGACGCGCGTCCCAATCAGGCGCGCATCACTGCCGGTGAAATCGAGCAGCTCGAGCGGGAGATCGATCGCATGAATGCGGAGCTTGCCCCGCTGCGGTCGTTCGTATTGCCGGGTGGGTCGCGGCTGAATACGGAGCTGCATGCCTGCCGCACCATTTGCCGCCGCGCCGAGAGAATCGCCGTGAGCCTGGCGCGCGAGGAAGAAATTCCGGCCGAGGCGATTCAATACTTGAACCGATTGAGTGACGCTTTTTTTGTGTGGAGCCGCTGGGCGAATCATGTGCTGGGCGTGCAGGAAGTGCTTTGGGAGCCTGATCGGGCGGCGTCGGGGAAGAAGGCTACTTAACGCCAAGCTCGCTGGCCCGGCGCAAATCCGCAGTGGCTCCAGTCCTATCTCCTAACGCTTGCCGGGCTTCTGCGCGGCTGGAGTAAGCCCGGCCCATCAGCGGGCTGAGGCGGATGGCCTCGTCGAAATCAAGCAGGGCTTTGGCTGGATCGTTCATCGCCAGCAGGATCACGCCGCGGTTCAGCAAGTCGGCACTATCCGGGCGGATGCGGAGCGCCTCATCCAGATCCGGCAAAGCCTGGCGAAAATCTCCAGCGCCCGCCCGGGCAGCTCCGCGATTTGCGTAGGCGTCGGCATAGTCGGGACGCAGGCGGATCGCCTCCGTAAAATCCGCGATGGCGCTCTTGAAATCGCCGGCCGCGTGATAGACGATGCCGCGGTTGTACCATGTGCTGGGCCACTTGGGACGATGTTTGATCACCTCGGTGTAGTCGTCTATCGCTTTCTGGTTTTGCTGCTGCCCGGCGTAAGCTAATCCGCGATCGAAATAGGCGATCTCGTTTTGGGGCTCTCGCTGAATCACGCGACTCAGGTCCGGCAGCGCGTGCTGGTAATCGCCGATGTTGATATAGCAAGCACCCCGGCCAATCAGAGCGTTCACATCGTCGGGAGAGCGCCGGAGAATCTGGTTGAAGTCGTCTATGGCGCGGTGAAATTGATCGGCGGTCGCATAGGTCATGGCGCGCTCGTAATATGCATCCATGTTGTCCGGATTTCTGCGAATGGCCGCCGTGAATGCATCCACGGCATGCTCCGGTGCGCCGTTGCGCGCCTCACGAACTCCCTGCTGATAACTAGGATCGATCCGCGGCCTGACCGGCGCCGGGCGGGATGGCGCCGGCGTTTCGGTAGCGGCTTCCATAGCCGGGCGAAAATAGAATCGCCCGATTACGCTGGATTGCGTCCAGGGGATTTGGTCGCCCTTCGACGCATTGTAAACCTGTTCACGCGTACGATTGAACACGTCGTCGAGCGTCAGGCCGGACTGCTTCAGGGACTCGAGCAGATAGGTGGTGAACAATCCGTTCTTGCCCCGCGAATTGTCGGAGGCTGTCTTGCCCGGCGCGGTGGCAAAGGCGACAAACGTTCCGGCGGCGGCGCTCATTGCCGCCAGCCCTCCTCCCAGCGCCCGCGCGCCGGGAAAAGGATTGTTGCGGCAGGCATCCAGAATGATAATGTTCAGCGCGGCGCCGGATTTTTCCATGCCTTCGGACAGGCGCGCTATGGGATACGAATCGAACTTCGCCGCGGTCTCGTCGGTCCCTTCGAAATCGGTCGGAACCAGGTAATTCTCGCCATCGATTTGATACCCGTGGCCGGCGTAGTAGAACACCGCGAGATCGCCCCGCCGCAGCCGCTTCCGGAAGAGATCGATGCTGGCGATTAGCTCCTTCCGGTCGGCGTCGATCTTCAGCTCGACGGTGAAACCGAGATCCACCAATACGTCGCGCATCGCGCGCGCGTCGTTCGCGGGGTTGGGGAGAGGCGACCTCCGGTACGCTCCATTTCCTATCACCAACGCCACCAGGGCGCGGGGCTGTAGCGGAGCGTCTGCCAGCACTAGTGCGCGCTGGGCGAGGCTGAGCGGGGCCACGCCAATGAGCAGCGCGATGAGTGCTCGCGGCATCGCTTACTTGGCCGCCGCGAACACCGGCTTCTCCGCCTGCTGCAAAGTAAAGCGCGGAGTCTGCGCGCCGTGCGATTCCAAACGCACCGCGCGGCTCACTTGAAGAAACCATTCGCGAACGCTGGTAACCCCATCCTGATTTACGTCGCCTTGTCCACGCGCGGCCGCGATCAGGCTTCGCGCGAAGAGTCCACCGCCGTTGCTCTGGTCGACCATGTTTTCGCCGACCGAAGATCCAACCATGATGGCTTTGCCGGAATCGCCGGAGAAAAGCCTCAACAGATAATCGTTGATCAAGTTGTTATTGCGCGTAGCCCATTCGCCGGTGATGGAGTGATTCACGTCAAACAGCAAGATGGCTTGGCGCGACCGGATACTGGAGGCGAGAGTGAATTTCAAGTCGTCCAGCGACAGAGCTGTTTCCGGAACCTGCCCGAGCTGCGTGTCGTGCGCGGCCAAATAAAGTTTCGACGGATCCATTGGATCGTGGAAGCCGTAGCCGGCGAAGAACAGGATGAGCATGTCGTCCGGACCGGGGCGCGACGTGAAATTCCGCAGACCGTTACGAAGCTGTGCGTACTTGGCATCCGCATCGGTGAGAAGAAAAACGTTTTCCTTTTTGAATCCTGCTTGCTCCTTGAGGACCGCCGCGAAATCGCGCGCGTCCAGTCCCGCGGACGGAAGGCTGGGAAGGCCGGGCTTGGCGGAGTACTGCGAAATTCCGATCACAATCGCGTAGCGCTCGCCTTCGATCTTTACCGGATGGCCGGCGCCCGCCTGACTAATTGGAATTGTGAGGGCGGTACGATTTCCCGCGTCGTCCACCGCCTCGACAACAATGCTGCTGCCCGCCGAGGCTTGCACAACCTGCTCAAACTCAAAAACATTTTTGCCGTTTAGGAACAGCTCGGCGCCGCCGACGCGGAGAGCCGCGAGCGGCCGGACGGTTGAAACGCTGCCCTTGATCGCCACCCTTCTGGACTTCTCTTTCGCGCCAAGCGCAATCGGCGTGTCGGGCTGCGTGATGGTCAGCTCGGGTCCGCCGGTCTCGCCCGGAACGCGCTTGATTTCGTACGCGAAATAAGGATTGCGCGATTCCTCATGGGTCTTGATGATGAAATTTCTGTAGAACTTCCGCCCGTGCCTATTGGTGGCCTGGATTTCAACCGTATTCGTACCCGGCGTCAATTTCATTCCCTGGCGAAGCTTTAAATCCATCCGCGCCAGCTTGCCTTCGGTGCTGTTGGAAATTGCCGTGATGTAACCGGCGCCCTCGCCATTCAGCTTGGTGAGAATCTTGCCGTAGTCCACATCGGCCGCTACCGGATTCAAAACCTGTATCAACAAAGTTTGCGGGATTGGGCCGGGAACTTCGATGATGTCGGCATCGAAGACCCGGTCGGCAAGTTCGGGAATTTGCAGTTTGAAAACGACCGGCTGTCCCGCAAGACAACCGGCCGCCATGACCAATGCAGCGATGTTCGCCCACCAACGCATTACGGTTTCTTCGGGGGCGTTTTCTTAGTGGTGGCCGCGCCGGCCGCGGCTCCCACCGCGGCGCCGGTTGCCATTCCCTTGGCGCCGCCCGTCAGCGCGCCGGCTCCGGCGCCAATGGCGCCTCCAGCGGCTGCATTCCTGACCCGCGCGTTGCCGGCAGTGCCGTCGTCGGTAGGCGAAGTGCCGGCGGAAGGCGCGGATTCAACGAATCCCCGCGCCGGCAAAACGATGCCCGAGTCGGCGCTGAAAGCGGCCAGGCGCGCGGCAGTCCCCGCGGGAATTTTCGGGTTCCATTTCACTTCGCCGGCCTGTTCCATGTAGTCGTAAAGGTCGTCCAGATTGGCGGGAAGGTATCCGGCGAGAATCGCTTCTTCGGATGTGTATCCCAGATACGAGTTCAAATAAGCTTGCAGCTCTTCGACAATTTTCGGGTTCTGCGAGGGGTCTTTCTGATTCATCAGGAAGATGGCGTGATAGAGATGCGCACCGTAATACCGGCTACGCGTATCGGTGCTGGCGGCTTTCAGGAATTCATTTTCGGCTTGCTTCTTGTCCTCCTCGTTGCGGCCGACCAACTTCAATACCTTGGCGTAATAGTAATGCGTGCCCGGATCGTTGGAGCGGTAGGCGACCGCGTATTCCAGATTGGATTTCGCAAGCTGGAACATGTCGTGATAGAAAGCCAGGATGCCGTTGTCCCGCTTAAGCTCGGACATCACCAGCGAGAATTCCGGACTGCTGCCCATCAGCTTTCCTTGTTTCATGCGCTGGTCGATTTCGCCTTTGTAGTCGCCTTTGAGCAGATCGTTCACGTTGGCGATACGCTCCTCCAGACGCTTGCGGCTGCCCATGAAACCCAACCCGACGCGCTGGTCGCGATGGACCTGGTTCTGAATCGCCAGGTACAACTTCGGAACTTCCTGCACGTCATAGTTGCGGTTTAGCGTGGCCTTGAAAGCGACGCGATCGGCTTCGTCCTCCTGCACTTTGTCCCAATCGAGATTCATTCCTTGCACCAGGATGTGCGCCAGACCGTATGCCGCGCCGGCGCCCAGCACGCCCGCCAAAGCTGCGTTGTCTCCACTTTTTGTAAGTCCGCCAACCAGTCCCGCGGCGGCCACGCCCCCAACCAGGCCGATCAGGCGGCGCTTTTTCTCCTGCTTCTTGTTGAACTCTTCCTCGCCAACTTCCATCAGCGATTTCAATTTCCAGTGGTCCTTATAGACGTGTCCCATTTCGTGCGACAAAACGTAGGCCAGTTGGGCCTCGTTGTCGAGCATCGAGATCATTCCGGTGGAGATATAGATTGTGCCGGTAGAGAGCGTGTTGGCGAAGGGCACCGGATGCGCCACCAATCGAAAGGCGAACAACTTCTCGGAGTCCTCGGGGACCAGTTGCTGTCCAATTCGATTGACGTAGTCGGCAACCAGCTTGTTGTCGTACAGGCCGGTCTGAAGGCGCAACCGGTCGCCGTCATGCACCACGGTTGGCCGCGCGGGAGGCGCGATATTGTTCTGGAACGCCTCTTCGCTGTGTTGCTGTTGGACCTGATCGTAGTGCTTCTCGACGTCCTCGCGGAAATCCGGATCGCTGGCGTACATGTTCTCGGAAAACTCTTTCAGCTTGTCGTAGAGCTTGGCCGCCTTATCCGCCTTCTTTAATTGGTCGGCGCGAACCTGGTCGGGATCTTTCTTTTTTCCGATGCCAAACTGCGCCGATGCGAGACCAGCGACTAGCGCCAGGCCTGAGACGAGTATTACGAACTGCCGGATACCGCGCATTCTATTTACTCCTTATCTGAGATGTTCATTGATCAATTGCAAAATCAACTGCTGTTCTTCTTCGGACCAACTGCGTGGCCGAAAATTATAGTCCTTCTTGCCGGTGGTGCGAATGTGATACATGCCGCGGCTGGCGCCATATACATGATTGGCCTTGATCTCTTTGATCTGTCCCTTTTCCACCACGAAAGAATCGCGCTGATCTTTCGAGGTGAATACCAGGCGCTCCCGCGAGACGCTTAACCTGCCACTGCAAAACTCAACCATGTCGCCGGAAATGAACCCGATCTTTTCGTGCGGATGCTGCACCAGAAAGGACGCCTTGCCACCCGCCGCGATGGCATGTTCGGCGAGCGTCTTCGCCTTGCTCAAATTGTGATCGGCGTACAAATAGGCCATTGCCAGATTCTCCGCTACGGCGACATCGCTTTGGTCCTGCTCCCAAACTTCCTCGAGCGCGTTGAGAGCCTCATTGAACCTGCCTTGGTCCAGATAGGCGATGCCCTTCGCCGTAAGCTCCGCGAATCGGCTGGTGTTTTGAGCGTATAGGCAGAGTGCCATTATTAATGGCGCAACAATCCGCAGCATGATGATGGTATTTGAGCATGATTCAAAATCGCCCGATTGTCAAGGCATTTACCGGCACTGCCACGGGAATTATGCATGTTTAGTGTTTTATTGGGGCAGTCCGTTTCAGGGACTTTGGGCGCAGCGTTTCGGGGGGCGCGTCAGCGCGAAATAGAGGCGGGAGAAATGTGTTACTCCCCTCACATATCGTGTGGGGCAGGTTGGTAACCTGCGGCGGATTGGTAATCCGCCCAGTGTTTAATTCGGAATATTCCTTCCGGGCCGATTGCCAATCGGCCGCAGGTAACCAACCTGCCCCACATTACAAACATCGGCGCGGCGTTCTCGCCCGCGTTGGTCTTGCTTTTTTCTCCTACATTCGGCCGGGCTCGGTCGACCCAACCGCTCGCTCCGTCACCCAATCGGTCCAGATCGCCGATTCACCGCTCGACACCAGCGGCTCGCCATCCAGCACCGCGTTCACGAAATTCTGAACGCACGGGAAATGGATGTTCTCATGAGCCGCGAGATGCTCGCGGCCGCCTGGATGAACGAGCTCCGGGCCGCTCAGCGGATCGAGATTCAATTCGCCGTCCGTGCCGATGACGCGGAACTGATCGCGCGCGATTTTCGAGTGCCAGCGCACGTCCACAATTCCGCGCACTCCACTTTCGTATTCGATCAGGACCGTCGCATTGTCTTCTACCGGCATCTGCAGCACTGCATTTGAAAGCTGAGCGGTCACGCGAGCGGGTGTTCCAAACAGATAGTTGA
>DATDHK010000313.1:0-5929 GCA_036521635.1 Bryobacteraceae bacterium
GCCGCTTCCGCCGGATTCTGGAAATGCGCGCTTTGTCCTTGCCAAAGCATTTCCCCGCCGTCGCGTTGTAGCATGCCGGCAACAATCTTCATCAGCGTGGACTTACCGGCGCCATTCTCGCCCATCAACAGATGAACTTCACCGGCGTTGATGTCGAGACTGCCATTACGCAGCGCCACGACACCGCCAAATCGCTTCTGGATGTTTTTGAGTTGGAGCAGCATGCGCGCGTGTTCAAAAATATATCATGGGGGGGAAGGAACACGAGGAACACGAGGGACACGAGGAACACCGCGAGTAACGAGAACTCCACAGGTGTTCCCCGTGTTCCCTGTGTTCCTCGTGTTCCCGCCGAGGCTATTGAAACCGAAACGTCCGTGACAACACGTAACCCGCAACTAACGCCGTAACCAGAAACGCCAGTATGTGCGGAACTACGGCTGCCGGCGAATCGCCGAAACTCATCAGCTTGTGCAGCGCATCCATGGCCCAGCCCGTCGGAAAGACGAGCGCGAGTTTCTGCGTCCACGCCGGAGTGATCTCGATGGGCCACCAACATCCGCCCAGCGCCGCCATCAAATTGCTGGTGATGACGCCGAAGCCGATTACTTGGCCCTCGCTTTTTGCGAAGTTGCCGAGCAGCATGCCGAACAGCGCAGCCATGCTGGCATAGGCCGCCATCACCAAAATAATTGCGCCGAGATGCGGACCCCAGTTCACCTTGAACAGGATTGTTCCGGCGGCCATTGCGAATAGAATTTGGATGAACGCCAGCGAGACGCGCGCGCCCCATTTACCCAAAACGACAGCACTGCGTGACATCGGCGACGACGCCAATCGCCGCAATATTCCCTGCCGCCGTTCCACGCTGAGAGTGACGCCGCCCGCGTTCAACAGCACCATCAATGTGAACATCACCAGCGTGCCAGGCACCGCTTGCGAGAAACCAATAGGCGGATCTTTCCTCTTTCCGGCCGAGCTGACCTGCACGGAAATCGTCCGCGGCTGCTTGGCAAGTTGCTCGAACGCTTCCTTGGTAAGTGGAATGCCTTTCGACGAAATTGCCGTCACATCGGCCAGCACCGTATACACGGCCCGCGCGACACGGGTCTGATCGTAATCCGTATTCGACCCTTCGCCGTGCCGCACAAACTCAATATTCACGGGCTTTCGGGCGAGCACAGTGGCCGTGAAGTTTTCCGGAATATCGATCTCGCGAAAATAACCCGGCGTATGAATTACCCGGAAATTGCGTTGCTCCAATCGGCTGACCAACTCGTCGGCGAGGAATCCCGCATTGGCTGGAACAACGACAGCGATCGGGTCCAGTTCGCCGTTCCGTCCGCCAAAGCCGCCAGTCACGGTGCCGATGAAATAGAAAAAGATGATCGGCATGACGAACGTCCACAGCAATGTTTCCCGCCGGTGCAGCAGATAGCGCAAGTCCTGATAGACGATGAAGAAGGCGTCTCGTATCATGCCGTCCTCCGGATGTTCCATAGGGCGACGAACCACGCGGCGGCAAGAAATACGGCGACTACCGGGAAGGCCGCGGGCTGCAAGGCGCCGGACAGGATGCCCTGCAGTTGTTGAATGGACCAGCCGTTCGGTGTGAGACGGCCAATGCTCGCGAGGCCCTTCGGCATGATCTCCAGCGGAAAGAAACTGCCTCCCAACATCGTGAGCGGCAACATCACAAAGTTGCTGAGCAAATTCGCGACGCGCTCGGTAGACGCCGCCGATTGCAGGATCATCATCAAGAGGTAAAGGCCGCACCCGGACGCCGCAATCCACAAAGCCGCGAGTGGAAAGTTTGCGACTGGCAGATCGACCAGCAGATGCGCGAGAGTCAGGCCGAACGCTCCCACAACGGCCAGCACCAGCGCCGCGGCCAACATTTTCCCGGCCAGAAAAATGCCGAGACTGGCGGGCGTGGTAGCAACCCTCCGCAGCGCTCCGGACGTTCGCTCGCGCCACACATCCGTCGCCAAGCCGCCCGCGATGAAGAACACCGCCATGTACAGCATGCCGGGCAGCATCATTACCGCGAATGCACCGGGCCGGTCATTTTTATCCACGATTACTTTGTTTCGAACCTGAATCAGAGGCGGGTTGAGATACTTTTGAAGATTCCCGGCGATACGATTAAACCGTACGGAAATTTCTGCGACGCCCGCATCCGTGGGTCCTTGCGAGCTGGAGATCGCGCGAAGCTGGTCGCCGGCGACGGCCTGTAAGTAGAATGCGCCGTCGGCCAACATCGAAACCATTTCCTCGATGATATCCGGAAGAATGCGTTGCGCAGGATTGCGAACCAGTTCGATGGACACGGGCTTCGATTCGAACAACGCGTTGGTGAATCCTTTCGGAATGACAAGAAGCGCCGATGCGCCGCCCTTGTCCATACGACGCCGGCCGTCCACCCGATTCACCTTCTCGACAGTGATCATGTTGCCCAGCGGGCCTTGGCTGAAAGCGCTTGCAAGCAAAATGGCGCCGATGCCACGGTCTTCATCGGCGATGAGCAGAGTTCCGTGCGGACGCGCTTCGCCGCGCCCGAATATGACGACAAGAAGAATTGCGATCAAGCTCGGCACGCCAATCCAGGTGAGTAGCGTGACAGGCTCGCGGCGAAGCCTGAGCAAATCCTTGACAGCACTGAGCCAGAGAAAACGCACGGTTACTCTCTTAGCTCCTTGCCCGTAAGCTTGATGAAGAGGCTTTCCAAGCTAGGCTGCGTCAGCGTTGTGCCGCGCACTTCGCCAGATGAATTGATGGCCCCGAAGATGGATGGCAGCCGGTGCGACGCATCGGTCACCGAAAGCGCGAGTTGTGATTCGTCAACCTGCACAATCTCGATTCCATCCAGAGGCCGGAGCGCTTCACGCACCGCATCCGGCCGGAAGACGCCGGTGAGCCGCAGCAGATCGCGCTCGGCCAGCATCGCGCGCAGTTCACTCAGCGTACCCTTCGCGATGATGTCTCCATGGTCGATGATGGCAAGCTGGTCACATAGCGATTCCGCTTCCTCCATGTAATGCGTGGTGTAAAGCACGCAGGCGCCGCCCTGCGCCTGCTGGCGAACCAATTCGAGCAAACGCACGCGGCTTTGCGGATCGACACCAACAGTCGGCTCATCCAACAACAATACTTTCGGCTGATGAACTATGCCGCACGCAAAATTCAAGCGGCGCTTCATGCCGCCGCTGAATTGTTTGATGGGCTCCTTGGCGCGATCCTGCAAGCCAGTCAACTCCAAAACATCGTTGATGCGGCCACGCAGCGTTGCGCCTCGCATGCCTTGAGCGCCCGCCCAATAGTTCAGATTTTCCTTCGCGGAAAGATCGTCGTACAGCGCGATCTCTTGCGGCACCACTCCGATGCTGCGCCGCGCGGCGATTCCATCGCTTACAACGTCGTGACCCATCACGCGGATGTGACCCGCGGTAGGTGTAAGCAGGCTGGAGATGCAGCCGATGGTGGTTGTTTTCCCCGCGCCGTTCGGGCCGAGCAACCCGAATATCTCACCCGGCTTGGCGGCGAAGCTGACATCTTTCACCGCGACAAAATCGCCGTACTGCTTGCGGAGCTGTTGAACTTCAATCATGTTGCTCCTTAAGAATAGTGCGGGCCTCGCCCACTCGCCAGTAGTATCGGACGAGAGGTTGAATTGCCGGGATGAACCGTATCACCGGGCTTCCAGAAGTGCCTGGATCAGGCCATCCAGAGTATAGTATTTCGCTTCCGCATCAACTGCCAGACCGTGTTGGCGCGCCGTATTGGAAGTGACGGGACCGATGGAGGCGATGCGTATTCCATTCAGAGCCTCGCGTCCCGCAGCCGCGATTGTATTGTCAACCGTGGATGAACTGGTGAACGTAATCCAGTCGGGCCTCTTGCCGCCAGCAAGGATTTCCCGAGCCCGCGCCGCCGCGCGCTCTGGGATTACGTTGCGGTAAGCTTCCACCACGTCGACCTGAGCGCCCAATTTCGAAAGCTCGTTTGGGATTACATCGCGCGCCACCGCGGCGCGCGGCAACAGAATTCGCTTGCCCTTCAACTCTACCGAAGCGAATGCCGCCACCAGGCTCTCGGCCACATATTCGGTGGGCATCAGATCGACCTTTAGATGGAGATCTTCAATCGCTCGCTGCGTCGCTGGGCCAATCGCGCAGATTCTCGCCTTCAACGATCGCAGATCGTGCGATGAACGGTCCAGGTGTTCGAGAAAATATCGGACGCCGTTGACGCTGGTGAAAATCAACCAATCGTAGTCAGTCAACTGTGCAATTGCCCGATCAATCGGCGCAGAGTCCAAAGGCGGCTGAATGGATATCACCGGCAATTCGATGGCGTCACCTCCCAATGACCGCAGGCGCTCCGACAACTCGCCCGCTTGGTCTTGCGCGCGTGTGACGACAATCCTCTTTCCGAACAGCGGCAATTTTTCGAACCAGCTCAATTTCCCATGCAGCCCCACCACGTCGCCAATGATCACGGTGGCGGGCGGTTTCAGGTGCGCCCGGTCGATCTCATCCGCGATCGTCGCCAGCGTGCCAGCCAGCGTTTCCTGATCCGGCCGCGTCCCCCAGCGCACCGCGATCGCCGGAGTATTTCCCGAACGTCCGTTCGCCATGATGGCGTCCGCGATTCCCCGAATCGCCCAGATGCCCATAAAGATGACCAGCGTTTCCGATTGCCCAACCTTCGCCCAGTCGATGGCTTCGAGATCGTGACCCGTCACGAACGTCACCACCTTGGTGTGATCCCGATGCGTCAACGGCACGCCGCTGTAGGCTGCGATGCCCAGCGGCGACGTCACGCCCGGCACCACTTCGAACAGAATGCCCGCATCGGCCAGCGCCTCCACCTCTTCGCCGCCCCGGCCGAAAATGTATGGATCGCCGCCCTTCAAACGCACCACGGTCAGACCGCGCCGCGCGCGCTCGATCATCATGGCGCATATTTCTTCCTGTGGAAATGCGTGGACAGCCTTCTTTTTGCCGACGTAGATCCGTTCGCAATTCTTCGGCGTCAGATCCAGCAGATGTTCGTTGGCGAGATGATCGTACAAAACGGAATCGGCGATGGCGAGCAGCTTGCGGCCCTTCCAGGTGATGAGATCGGGATCGCCTGGGCCCGCGCCCACGATATACACTTTGGCCGCGGCAATTTCTGAGCTCATGCTTCCGCGCCGTACACCGCTTCGAGGATCTGCCGGCCGCCTTCCGCCAGAAGTTGGTCGCCCAGCGCTCGGCCGATAATTGCCGCATCCGCCGCCGCGCCGCTGGCCTTCAGCTCGATAATTTGCGTTCCGTCCGGCGACACAATCACGGCTTGCAAGTGAATGTGATCGTGCTCCATCGTCGCATAAGCGCCAATCGGAACCTGGCAGCCGCCGCCTAATGCGGCCAGCACCGCACGCTCCGCGGTAACGGCAATGCGGGTTTCGCGATGATCGAGCCGCTTGCAAATCTCTTGCGCTTGGCCTTCGTCGCGTGTCTCCACCGCCAGGGCGCCCTGTCCAACAGCCGGGCACATCACGCTGGGATCAAGCAACTCAGCAATGCGATTCCCCAAGCCCAGCCGCCGCAACCCGGCTGAAGCCAACACGATCGCGTCATACTGCTGCTCATCCAGCTTGCGGAGCCGCGTATCCACATTGCCGCGAATGTTTTCAATTTCGAGATCCGGACGAACGCCACGAAGCTGCGCAGCGCGGCGCAGAGAGCTGGTCCCAACGCGCGCATGTGGCTGCAAATCCGCCAATCGCGCACCTACCAGCGCGTCGCGCGGATCCTCGCGTTCTGGAATCGCCGCGAGAGTAAGGCCCGCCGGCAAATCGGTCGGCATGTCCTTCAGACTATGAACCGCAAGATCGATCGCGCCCTCGAGCAGCGCCTCTTCAATTTCCTTGGTGAACAGCCCC
>DATDHK010000314.1:0-10425 GCA_036521635.1 Bryobacteraceae bacterium
TCAACTCCGCGATCGCCGGACAGCCCGCGGACATGACGATCGTGATGCACTTGTGCCGTGGGAACTTCCGCTCGAGCTGGATTGCACAGGGCGGGTATGAGCCGGTTGCGGAGATGCTGTTCAACGAAATCGGAGTGAACGGTTACTTCATGGAGTTCGACACGGAGCGCGCCGGCGGTTTTGAACCGCTCCGGTTTCTGCCCAAGAACAAAACGGTTGTCCTGGGATTGGTTACGTCGAAAGCCGGCGCGCTAGAATCGGTCGATGAGCTTCGGCGGCGCATCGACGATGCGGCGAAGTATGTGGACTTGGAGCAACTATGCCTCAGCCCGCAATGCGGCTTCGCCAGCACCGAAGAGGGCAACCTTCTTACCGAGGAAGAACAGTGGGCCAAACTATCGCTCATCGTGGAAGTGGCGCGCAAGGTGTGGGGAGAATGAAAGGAACGCGCGAAAACGGGTAGTGGTTTTGGACTCGGTAGGGCGCGGAGGACACCACTGTGAACATCGTTCTGGGCTTCCGGACCTTAACTGTCGAGTGCCCGGCGATCCGGATGGAGCAGTGGCGTGTACTGGTATTTCAACGGCCACAGCGTTGAACGGCCAAGTGGTGCGCGGGATCGGTCACCGCCGACCTGAACGTCGGCCCCGCGGTACTCTCCGATGGGTGCTTTCCGATTAACTCCGGAGTCTTTGGGTAAAATCAATTAGACGCCTTGAAACTTCACTTCAATCTCGTCGTGATAGAGACCTTTGCCCGGCTAAATGGAGCTCTGGCGTTCCTGGAAACGATGAACGATGGCATTCCTGCTGTGGAAGAGAAAGAACACCGCTACTTAGAGCTGCTCGCTTCGGAGGATGGGTGGGAATACGGCGACTATGTTGTTGAGAAGGATGTCCTCAACAATAAGTTCCATACTTGGGTTCCGACGTTCGCCGCGTACTCTGTAAGCATCCTTCTTCATTCGCTTGTTGAGACGCAGTTATACGCATTCGCTGAGTACATCGCCGAAAAGCAGGGTTCGAAGCTTCGGGTCAAGGACATGGCTGGCCGGGGTGTAGAACGCTGTGCGATCTACCTGGAGCGCGTGCTGTCGATCAGTGTGAAAACAGACCAGGCGTGGATCTGGCTTAATGATCGAAGAAGATCGTGAAATCGCCCAATGGCTCGCCGGGCCGATAGGAAAACGGCTCGCGGCCATACCTCCGGATGGAATGCGGCAAGTGCAGACTCGTTGTTTCAAGGTGGCATTGCATGCACACTTCCATCTGGCGCTCGCTACTGAGCCGTGCGGGATTCACGATTGCCAGGCGAACATCGTCGACGCTCGCGCCCGGTGTTCCGGCAATTCGGACATGGTTCCCACCCGGCCCATGACAGCGCTGGCAATCGATTCCTTGCGGCAACGCGCCCGAATAAACAGGCTCGCTGCCGGGTTCAGCACGCCCGGCGGGAATCCGCGGATACGCGTTGTGGCAACCCATGCATTCATACGCAATCGTGGTGGGCGGCAGCGTGTAATCGCGGTCATATCCGGGATTCATGGCCCACATTCCGCCTTTATCCGCATACCAGGCGAGCGGAAGTTCGATGAGTGTTCCGCGTTCCGTCCGGTGAAGGTAAGTCCGGACATGGTTGCCGGAGCCCATCACGTAGTCGATCCGCGATTCCTGAACGTGAATTTCCTGGCCGCCCGATCCAATGCGCCAGCGCCTTTGGTAATAGTTTCCATCGCGCTGCAGCATGGCGTACCATGTGCCGGATTTCTCGTGGAAAAAAGTATTACCGCCGATGAATTGCGGGCGAGAAAAGGAACGCGCCATTCCGGTGAATGCATACGTCCGCGCGATTCTCACGTGGCAACCGGCGCAGAGTTGCGCGTCGACGTACGCGTTCGCCGCCGTTGGTTTAGGCGCCTGTCCGCCAAGCAATACCAGCGGAAAGATCCAGAGGCTCACTTTCCTCTGCATTTGGCGACTATCACGGTAATGTCGTCGTGCTGCTCGTGCGGGCCGAATCGTTGAACTTCATCGACGATCGACGCGACCAATGCCTGCGGAGACGAGTCGCGGTGCCGCCGCAACGCGTCGATCAGGTTGTGCTCTCCGAATTCGTCTCCGTCTCGATTCAAGGATTCGGTGATGCCATCGGTGTAGAGCACTAATGTGTCTCCCGGGCGCAATCGGCATTTTCCGATCGAGCAATTCCATTCCTTGAACAGTCCCAGCACGGTGCATGTGGAATCCAGGCGTTCCAGAGTGTGATCGCGGCGTAGAAGCAAAGCGCAGAGATGGCCGCAATTCGCATAACGCAGCCGTTGAGTCCTATCGTTGTATTCGGCGAAAAAGAGAGTTGCGTAGGCGCTGTCCATACTATTCTCGAAAAAGCGCAGGTTGACCGATTGCAAGAATCGCTCGGGGTGGTTCAATGCAGTAGCGCACTGGCTGCGCAGGTTCGCCTGCAGATTGGCCATCAGGAGCGCGGCGGCGATTCCTTTCCCCGATATGTCTCCAACCACTAAACCCAGGCGCTCCCGGCCGAGGTCTAGAAAATCGTAATAGTCGCCGCCCACCTGTCGAGCCTGGATGCAAATGCCGGCGTATTCGAGCGTCTTCATGGGCGGCTGCGTTTGGGGAAAGAGCTTGGCCTGCACCTGCTTTGCAATTTCCAGTTCTTGCGCGGCGCGGTGTTCGGCATCCAGCCTTTCGGCGGCCGCGCGGCGCTGCGCCTCTACCTCGCGGCTCACCTCGTCGAAGCCTACAAGTAAGAAGGAATTTCCATCAAGGTCCCGGAAGCGCGTGAACACGCCGCCCCAGACGGGCGCCTGCGTTTCCGACGCTCCGGGCCGTTCGTACTTGACGCGCCTCAGCCGCGGCGTGTGCTGAAAGCGAACTCCGCGCGAGCGCCATTCGTTGTACTTGGCAATGACATCTTCGGTAACAAAAACCACCTGAGTCGACCGGCCAATGAGCCCGTACTCCTTGCTGTCGGGCTCAGGCGCCACCAGTGCAAGCACCGCCGAGCCGTCCGGAGGGGAGACGGCCACCCACCGGCCACCCGACTGCAATTCGGCATCAAAGGCCAGGTCGAAGCCAAGCTGGTCGACGTAGAATCGTAAACTTCGATCCTGATCGTGAACGAAAATGTTGACCGCGTGGATACTCAGGTACGGGGCATTCCGATGCAAGGGGGCCAGATACCGGTTAGCTCTCGCAGGCGTTGGAGCGCTGCCCATTGAGTGATTATAACTGGGGGCTCGGGACTGGGGACTTGGGCCTGGCATAGAACTCGGGACGGGTTCCGGCTCCAGTCCCGAGCCCCCAGCCCCCAGTCCCTAGTTCTGCACTGGATCGCGGTCCACCAGCATGACGAGTATGGCCGCGCTCGTCACCGCCACCCGGCCGGTGATGCAGTGGTGTCCGGCCCAACTGCCGTCTTCGTTCTGCAGCTTCACCAGCTTGGTCTTGATGTCGGCGTTCCATTTGTCCCACTCCGGTCCACCCGTGCGATGCAGCGAGTCGCTGATATTGAGGTAAGAGAAAAACTCTTCGCCGCCGAACGATCCGAAGCCCATCACGTAGCGCTGATCGGACAAATTCTTGGTCATGGACTTGATTTGCGCGGCGTTCTCCCTACGATCATGATCGGTGCGGCTCATTTGCTCCAGCGCCTGCGCATCCTGATATAACCGAACGCCCGCGGAAGCCGGCGCCGCTGCGGGAAGGGCTGCGCCGTTGGCCGTATAGTCCTTCACCTTATTCATGGCTGCCTCGGATACCGCGACTCCTTTTTGCTGCGCGATGTACAGGCTGCGCGACGCCATGGACGTGCCCAGAATCGGCGCCCATCCGCCGGCCATGTTCCAGCTTCCATCCTTAAGTTGATTCTTCTGGATCTTCGCGACGCATTTTTGCAGCGCCTGGCGGACATGCGCATTCGCACGTGCATCGCCCATCTGGCCGTCGAGCTCGGCCAGTAATTTCGATGTCAGAAACGTATCGATGTAAGGACCGAGTTTGCGTTGAATCTGCGTTCCGTGCAGTGTGGTCACTTCCAGGTTGTCGAGCGGGCTCGAGTCCACGCGCTGCAATATGAAATCGACCGCGCGCGCGAGTGCGGCATGATATTCGCCTTTGACCGGTGTGCTTCCGGAATGCAGCAGCGCCGCGGCGGCCACGGCCGTATTGGCGACATCGTTTCCGCTGGATTCCAGGTGCTCGCCCTGACGCACGTAGCTGGTCTCGCCTCCATCCTGCCCCCAGCCGCCGTCTTTGCCCTGTGTAGATACCAACCACTTCGCCCCCTTTTCGACCGCGATCGAAACGGGTTCGTTTTTACTCACGGTAGTGTTGCCGGAAAAAGCGTAGAGCGCGAGGACTACGGTAGTCAATGCGCTAAAAATCATAGGTTTCATGTGGACTCCTTGCCCATGAATGCCACGGGCGAAGGAATCCTTTCATATGTAGGGCAGGTTGGTAACCTGCCCTACAAGATCCGCGAAAACGAACCCATCCCGCTCCACAATCTCCCCAACCTGCACCGGAATCGGGCAGGAAAACATTGGTCCCTCATACACAAAGGTGTGGAATTCGCCATTCTCCCCGCAAGGATCGACCCCCGCCGGCAGATCGGCGAGTAGGCCCGCATCGAAATCGCGCCCGGCAAATTCCCACGGCAGAACCCTGGGGTCCACGCACGTAATCTTCGCGCGAACTCCGCCAGCGATCATGTCCCGGGCAAGCTGCGGCGTAGGAATGTTCCACACCGGAAAAATAGGATCGAGCCCCGTTCCGCTGAGTTGCCTCTCCCGATACGCCCGAATGTCAGCGAGGAACAAATCGCCGAATGCGATGGCCTGCACTCCCTCGCCCACCGCCCGCTCACACACGCCAAGCATCTGCGTCTCGTATTGCTCATTGGAGCAGGGCCACGGCAGCGGAACCTGCCACAACGGAACTCCCGCCGAAACAGCTTGCAGTTCCAAAAGTTCGCGGCGCACTGCATGCATGGCCACACGATCAAACTCAGCATTAATGGTTGTGATGAGGGCGGCGACTTCGATGCCCGGATCTTGCTTCAGCAGATGCAACGACCAGGCGCCGTCTTTGCCGCTACTCCACGAGAGAGCGACGCGCTTCAAGCAGCGGCGGCGATGCGTTCCTGGACGGCGACGGTACGGCTAAGCCACGCATGCAATCCGAAAAGGACGCCGGTGTAGACCAGGTCGCCCGCAATGGTCCAACCGAAGAACGGAATTGCCGCCACGTAGCAATCGGCCAAGCCGGTCAAGGTACGCGGATAACTTTGATACCAGAGCCAGCTTCCGAAATTGCTGAAAACGAAAAACTGCAGGCTGTTAACCAACGCGAATGAGGCGATCTTGGGTGCGCTCTCAGTTCCGCGCAAGCGCCGGCCCAGCCAGACGCTAATCAGAAAGCTGGCGTAAATAAAAATTTGATACTTCGAATAAGCGGGCACGCCGTAGAACGCCCCAAGAATCGGATCGGTGATGGCCATCAAAGCCATGGGAATCAGGTACGCCTGCCACACTGGCAACCGCGCGCCGGCGAACAAGCTCATGGAACCGACCGGTGCGAAATTCGGCGGATGGGGAAGCAAACGAGCGATCGCTCCCAACGCCGTAAGAGTGAGAGCCACAGGGCGCCAATTAGAATTCTTCATCAAACAAAGTATAACTCCTTCTGCAACCGAAATTGCAAAACGAACCCAACCCTCGAGCAAGGTGAACCCCGGGGGGGTGCAGCCGCCGGTCGGCCAGACCCAGCAGCCCAATCCCAATCTGCGTTACCATTGATTCCGTAACGCTCGCGTAAATTGTCGGCTTTCCTTGGCGCGCCGTTCCAAATGTCGCGCCGAATCCTTTACTTTCAACTACATCAGATGGTACCCTGAAGAACTTATAATGCGAACTGTCGATTTGATCCACCGAAAACGAGATGGGGAAGAATTAACGCCCGAAGAGATCACCGCGTTAGTGGACGGTTATACCCGGAATGAAATTCCGGATTATCAGATGTCCGCTTTTCTCATGGCCGTGTTTTATTCCGGCATGACGGATCGGGAAGTCAGCTCACTCACCGAATCCATGATGCGCTCGGGCGAAATCGTCGACCTCAGCTCCATTCCCGGAATGAAGGTGGATAAGCATTCCACCGGTGGAGTGGGCGACAAGACCAGCCTGATTTCCGCCCCGCTCGCCGCCGCCGCGGGCGTCATCGTCCCCATGATTTCGGGGCGCGGGCTCGGGCATACCGGCGGTACGCTCGACAAGCTGGAGGCTATTCCCGGTTTCCGCACCGATCTCACCATCGAAGAATTCAAAGCGCAACTGGCGACGCATGGCCTCGCATTTATTGGTCAGACTCAGGAGGTCGCCCCGGCCGACGGGAAGCTTTATTCGCTGCGCGACGCAACCGCGACCGTGGAATCCATTCCACTGATCGCATCGTCGATCATGTCGAAGAAACTGGCCGTTGGACTGGACGCCCTTGTGCTTGACGTCAAGGTCGGCACCGGCGCGTTCATGAAGCGGCAGACGGATGCGCGCAAGCTCGCGCAGATGATGGTCGGAATCGGCCGCCGTATGGACAAGCGCGTGCAAGCGCTCATCACCGACATGAACCAACCGCTCGGTTATGCGGTTGGCAACGCACTCGAGGTGATGGAAGTCTCGCAGACCCTGCAAAACGCCGGCCCCACTGATCTGACGCGCATCTCGCTGGAATTGGCCGCGCGCATGATTTTCTTAGCAAAGCTGGTTCCCACTCTAGATGAAGCCCGGGAAATCGCGCAGCAAAAGCTGCTGGATGGATCGGGCTACCGGAAGTTCAAGGAAGTGATCGAAGCGCAAGGTGGGAATCCGCAGGTGCTGGATCGTTTCGAGCTGCTGCCCAACGCCACCGGGGTTCGCGAAATCGCTTCGCCGCGCGCGGGATACATCAGCGCCATTGACGCCGAGGGAATTGGCCGCGCGTCTTCGATGATCGGCGCAGGCCGCAACCTGAAGGAAGACTCCATTGACCCCGCTGTCGGCGTAATTCTGGAAGTGAAGGTCAGCCAGAAAATTGAAGCCGGCGCCGTGCTTTGCCGCTTGTATTACACTGGCGAGGAAAATGTCGAAGAAGCGTCCCAGCAGATCGAGGATGCCTTCCGCATTTCCGCTTCCGCGCCGGAAGAACGCGAATTGATCCTCGAAGTGGTAAGCTGATCCGAACATGGGTCGATTCACCGGGCTACTTGGTATCGCCGCGATACTTCTGGTCTGCTTCATATTCTCCAAGCACAAGCGCGCCATTCAACTAAAAGTGGTTCTGTGGGGGCTGGGGCTTCAGTTACTCTTCGCCTTCATCGTGCTGCGCACGCAGGCCGGATTTGTCTTTAAGGCCGCCAGCGAAAAAGTTAACGCGCTGATCGGCTACTCGTCGGCGGGCAGTAAATTTGTTTTTGGCGATCAGCTTGGCGGCAGCCAGCCCGTGGTTTTTGCGTTTCAAGTGCTGCCGATCATCATTTTCATTTCCAGCCTCTTCGCGATTCTGTACTACTTTGGCGTGATGCAAATCCTGGTGCGCGCCATGGCGATAGTGATGCAAAAGGTGATGGGCGCGAGCGGCGCGGAATCCACTAACGTCGCGGCCAGCATCTTCATGGGCCAGACCGAAGCCCCGCTCACCATACGTCCGTTTCTGGCGGGACTCACCGAATCCGAATTATTTACCATCATGACCAGCGGCATGGCGCACGTCTCAGGCGCCGTGATGGCGGCCTATGTACTGATGGCGCACGTTGAGATTCGACACCTGCTGACGGCCGTGATCATGACGGCACCCGCCACCATCATGCTCGCGAAGATTCTGGTTCCGGAAGTCGACAAACCCGCCACAGCCGGAGGCGTAAAGATCACGGTGGAGAAACCGGGCGTCAACGTTATCGATGCCGCGGCGCGCGGCGCGGGCGATGGATTGCAATTGGCGTTAAACATCGCCGCCATGCTGATCGCGTTCCTGGCGTTGATCGCGATGTGCAACGGAATTCTGAGTTATTTCAACATCACGCTGCAACAGATCTTCGGCTATGTATTTTCGCCCGTCGCCTGGCTGCTGGGCGTGCAGTACAACGACTGCCAATCCATCGGGAATCTGCTCGGCACGCGGCTGGTGTTGAACGAATTTATCGCCTTCCAGCAACTGGGTCCTATGAAGCCGCAACTCGATCCGCGTTCGTACACCATCGCCACTTACGCCCTGTGCGGATTTGCAAACTTCAGTTCCATCGCGATTCAGATTGGCGGAATTGGCGCGCTGGCGCCGAGCCGCAAGTCCGACCTGGCGCGGATGGGTTTGAAAGCGGTTGCCGCAGGAACCATGGCGAATTTCATGTCGGCCTGCATCGCCGGCATGCTGCTGTAATGCCAACCGCGATTGAATATATACGATCCCGGACCAAGGCAACGCCGCGTGTCGCCGTGGTGCTGGGCAGCGGACTGGGCGCGTTCGCGGACGAACTGGCCGACCGCACGGAAATTTCCTACTCCAGCATTCCGCAGTGGCCCGCATCTACCGCCATCGGGCACGCCGGCAAACTCGTCCTCGGAAAATTAGGCGGTCTGGATGTCGCCGTGATGGCCGGCCGCAGTCACATGTATGAAGGCTACACGCCATCGCAGGTGACCATGGGCGTGCGAGTGCTGCACGGATTGGGCGTGCGAACCATAGTGTTCACGAATGCGGCGGGCGGCATCAATCTGTCATTTGGCCAAGGCGCCCTGGTCCTGATTTCCGATCACATCAATTTGCAGGGTTCGAATCCTCTGATTGGACCGAATGACGATGCGCTGGGACCGCGCTTCCCCGACATGTCGGATGCGTACTCGGCCGAATGCCGCGCGATTGCGCACGAGGTGGGCAGCCAATTGGGAATCACGCTGGCCGAAGGCGTGTACGCCGCGGTCACCGGGCCCAGCTACGAGACTCCCGCGGAGATTCGTTTCATGCGGACCATCGGGGCAGACCTGGTGGGCATGTCCACCGTACCCGAAGTCATCGTCGCGAATCACCTGGGAATGCGCGCGCTGGCAATTTCGTGCGTCACCAATATGGCGGCGGGTATTCTTCCGCAAAAAATCAACCATGAGGAAGTGCTGGAAACCGGGCGGCGCGTGCGCGATACGCTGGTGCGTTTCCTGAAAGCGCTGCTGCCGCGCTTATGAGCAAGCTACTCGAAGCCGCCCTGGCCGCGCGTGAAAATGCGTACGCGCCATTTTCCAAATTCAAGGTGGGCGCAGCCATCGAAGATCAAACCGGGCGCATTTTCACGGGCTGCAATGTGGAAAACGCCACCTACGGCCTGACAGTTTGCGCCGAGCGTGTAGCCATCTTCAAAGCGATATCGGAAGGCGCGCGAAAGTTCACGCGAATTGCAGTAGCGGCCGACACGGATGTGCTCACGCCGCCGTGCGGGGCTTGCCGGCAGATCCTCTGGGAGTTCTGCGGCAACGCGGAATTGATTCTGGTGAACTTGCAGGGAAAGACTGAATCGTTTCGTATGAAAGATCTACTTCCGAGGCCCTTCGATGCTTCGTTTCTTTAACCGCTCCCTTACGGTCGCGGCTCTGTGCCTGCTTTGTCTTCACGCCGAACCCGCCGACTGGATTTACACCGCGCGCTACGTCGTCACCATGGACGCCCAGCGCCGCCTGATCGACGACGGCGCAATCGCAATCCGCGCGGACAAAATCGTAGCCGTCGGCAAGCGCGCCGACATCGAAAAGCAATTCCAATCCAAGCAGCGCGTCGATCGGCCCAACGCCCTAATCATGCCGGGCCTGGTCAACACCCACACCCACGCCCCCATGTCCCTGCTCCGCGGTATCGCCGACGACTTGCGCCTGCAAGACTGGCTGGAGAAATACATCTTCCCGGCCGAAGCCAAAAACGTCACGCCCGATTTCGTCTTGTGGGGCACCCGACTGGCGTGTCTCGAAATGATGCTCTCGGGCGCCACGACCTACGTGGACATGTACTACTTCGAGGACCGTGTCGCGCAAGCCACCAAGGAAGCGGGCATGCGCGGCGTGCTCGGCGAAACCATTCTGCGGTTCAAGTCGCCCGATTCCGCAACTCCGCAAGACGCCCTCCAGCTAACAGAGAGATTCCTGCAACAATACCACGGCGATCCGCTGATCGTTCCGGCAATTGCGCCCCACGCAATTTTCACCAACACCGACGCCGACCTGCGCGCGGCCCGCAAACTGGCCGACAAATACAAAGCCCCGCTGCTGATCCATCTTTCCGAAACCAAGCGCGAGAACGATGACGCCCAGAAAACTCGCGGCATGTCGCCCACGCGCCTGCTGGACCTGCTCGGCGTTCTCGACGGGCCCACCATCGCAGCCCACGGAATCTGGCT
>DATDHK010000315.1:0-2236 GCA_036521635.1 Bryobacteraceae bacterium
ATTCTGGAAGCCAATCTTGATCGTCCGGTCTAATGCAGGCGGACGGGCGCCCAAGTACGCGGCGAGCGCCGTTATCGCGCAGGCAACCAAGGTTATTAGAAACAGCCGGCCCTTGCCGGATGTCAACATCTGTCCCACAAATACTTATCGGCACTCCCAGCGAATTTGCTTATAACCTTCTGCAAACCGCGGCTCATCTAGAGGCTTGGCCCTACTACCACCGGTTCGTGAAGTACTGGAAAATTCACCGATCGGGCCATGGCGCAGACTTCATGGGCGCGATCGTGCAGGGCGCGGGCCTCGTCGGCGCGCAGGGGGTCGGTGATGGTCATGACGGGGCGGAGGGTTACGCGGGTGAACTCGGCGGACCCGTCCTTGTTTTCGGTCATGAATCCGAAGGCTTCGTCCGAATAGTCGATAATCGCGATGCCGGCGTCCGCGCAGAGGTGGAGAACCCAGAGCATGTGGCAGGCCGACAGCGCGGCCACGAGCAATTCTTCCGGATTGTAACGGGTGGCGTCGCCGCGAAAGAGGGGGTCGGACGAGCCGGCGATGGGGGCCTGCTTTTTTGGGCCCGATATTTCGTGGTTGCGGCTGTAGGCGGTGTACTGGCTGGTGCCGGGTCCGAGGTTGCCGGTCCATTTCGTCGATATTTGATACTGATGTTCTCTGGACATATTTCCTTATTGTGCCGTAGTCCCTTGGCTTGTCGATAGTTAGGAGATATTACCCGTAATTGTAAGCATTTGTATGGCTGGCTGGGAGCGGGTTGGCCTGCCACACTTTAGGCATGCTATCTCTGGCCGGGTTAGGGGCTTTGTTCGCCGTCGCCATAGTTTGCACGCTTAGAATCAGTCGGAACCGGAAAATGAAAATTCGAAGCCACCGGATTGCGGAGCGGTTGTTGAACCGGGATTGAAAAGGCGTGGAAGAACACCGGGAAGAACACAAGGAATACCTTTTTTTTGAATACACAGACTTGTCCTTGATTGAATCTACCAGTTGGTGGGTGCGGCATCTGGGCTGGGGTTGGGCAAGTGGTGGCAACGATTGAGCGAAGATTCTGGCAGCGTGCGTGACTGACGATGAGGTAGAATCGAACCCACAAAATGTTTGGCTGGGTTCGCAGCATTCCGACTCGCGTGAGACCGAAGGGGCCGGGCTCGCCCGCCGAGGCCGAGGCCAAGGGTCCGGAGGCGGCGCCAATCGATTTTGTGGGCGCCGATTTGTCCGGCAAGGACTTCGGCGGCGCCATACTGGATGACGCAAACCTATCCCGGGCGAAGCTCGATGGAGCGATTTTCCGGAACGCGTCGTTGCGGAGGGCGAACCTCTCGGATGCGAGCGGGTTACGGTCGGACCAGTTTCCGGGCGCCGACCTGACCGGCGCAAAGTTGCCGGACACTGTCGCGAAATTCGAAACGCTTTCCGTAATCAAGGATGCCTCCGATCAAGCTAAGACGCTGTTCATCGCACTGATGGCGGCATGCGCTTTCTCGTGGCTGACGATCGGCGCCACGCGCGATGCTTCGCTGCTGTCAAACTCGTCGACGACGCCCCTTCCGATAATCAACGTGCCGCTTCCGATCGACGACTTCTATCTAGTTGCACCCGTTTTGCTGCTCATCGCCTTTCTGTACTTCCATCTCTCTCTGCAACGGCTCTGGGAGCAGCTCGCGGATTTGCCGGCGTTTTTCCCGGACGGCAATGCCGCGGACAAGCGTGTTTATCCATGGCTGCTGTCGGGTTTGATGCGGTCGAAGACGGATCGATTGAGACGAGATCCGCGAGCCATGGGCAAGTTGCAGACGGCTGTTTCCGTGTTGCTCGCGTACGCGCTAGCGCCGTTGACGCTGATCGGATTCTGGGGACGATACTTGACCGCGCACGATTGGATTGGAACGGGGTTTCATGCGGGCCTCATCGTTATCGCCGCAGGCTTGGCGGTGGCATTTTGGCGGCAGCTTGGAACGACATTCGCGGGCAGGGCTTATCAACCGGCGATCTGGCCTTGGAGTTTTCCTGGAGCACTGCTCGCGCTGGCGCCGGTGCTGGGGAACGCGCTCAAGTTGGCGCTGCCTTCGGCGGCGCACATCGCCGTTTGGGTTTTCGCCGTGGTCGTGCTGGCAGTGGCGGGCGAGGTCGTCATCCGGCGCCGGGGATTCCGGCGGGCGCTGAAACACGGAACCGCGGCCGCGGCGCTGGTGGCAGTGCTGGTGTTGGTGTCGGTGGGCTC
>DATDHK010000316.1:0-12939 GCA_036521635.1 Bryobacteraceae bacterium
GTGGAGCGTCACGAAGTTCTCCGGACGACGATCGCTGTCGCAGACGGCAGGCCGGTTCAAAAGGTCGCCGCGCGTGTGGACATCGACGTTCCCCTGATCGATCTCAGTTCGCTCTCAGACCCGCGGACCGTCTCAACACAACTGGTGCGCGCGGAATCGCGGCGCCAATTCCGGTTGGACGCAGGTCCGCTGATCCGCGCCACGCTGATCCGGCAAGATGCGGACGAATATTTATTGCTGCTCACGCTGCACCACATCGTCGCCGACGGGGGCTCTCTCGAAGTATTGTTCGACGAAATATTCCAAACCTACGCAACCCTCTCCACTGGAAAGCCATGCGGACTGGCGCCACTGCCCGTGCAGTACGGCGACTACGCTCGATGGCAACGCGAGTGGCTGCAAGGCGAGCTTCTCGACAAGCTGCTCGACTTCTGGCGTACGGAATTGATGGATGCCCCGCCGGCCGTGCGATTGCCGGCCGACCGCCCTCGCCCTGCGATCCAAACGTTTCGCGCAGGCCGTCAGGCGATCGAATTCCCGCTCAAGCTCTCCGCGTCCCTGGAGGAGCTGGCGCGCGCCGAGCGAGCCACGCCGTTCATGATCATGCTGGCGGGCTTCTTCGCGCTGGTGTTCCGCTATACCGGCGAGCGTGACTTGGTAATTGGAACTCCCTCCGCGAATCGCAATCGCGTCGAGCTGGAACCGCTGATCGGTTTCTTCGTCAACATACTGGCGCTACGGGCGCGCGTGGAGCGCGGAACCAGCTTCCGTGAACTGGTCGCTGCCGTTCGCGAATCGATGCTCAAGGCTCACGCGCATCAGGACCTGCCGTTCGAAAAGCTGGTGGAGCAGTTGCAGCCCGAGCGCGAGGCCGGCACGTCGCCTTATTTCCAGATGGTCTTCGCGATGCACGAAGCGGCGCCGGTCCGCGAGCTGGAAGGCCTGACCCTGACCCCGCTCGAAACGGAAAGCGTCGGGGCCAAGTTCGATCTCACAATGTATGTTGTGCGGCGGGACAAGCAGATCGGTGTGTCGCTGGAATTCAACCACGACCTGTTCGATTCCACCACCGCCGGGCGCTTCCTCGAAAATTACAGGAATCTGCTGGCCGTCGCAGCGGAAAACGCCGGACTGCCCGTCCAGGCGCTGCCTCTGCTCTCCGCCGCCGAACATCATCAAGTCTTGCGCGAATGCAATGACACGCACGCGGCCTATCCCACGAACCTGCTGCTGCATGAGCTGTTCGAAGCACAAGCGGCGCGCACGCCAGATTCAGTGGCGCTCAAGCACGGCGCCGAGCACACCACCTACGATCAACTGAACCGCCGTGCGAACCGCATCGCACATCATTTGCGAGAGCTAGGCGCAGGGCCGGAAAAAACAGTCGGCGTGTTCCTCCGCCGATCGAGCCGGATGGTGGCGACCCTGCTCGCGATTCTCAAAACAGGCGGAGCTTATGTGCCGCTAGATCCCGACTATCCGGCGGAGCGCGTGGCCTTCATGCTGGACGACGTGCAAGCCCGCATCGTGGTCACGGAAAAATCGCTCAAAGACCGGCTCAAGCATCTGCCCGATTTCACCATCGTGCTCGATGAAGAGCCAGAGCAAAATCTGGTTCAGTCCAACCCCGTCCGCACCGCCCGGCCCGCCAACATGGCCTACGTTATTTATACGTCCGGCTCCACCGGGCGGCCCAAGGGCATCATGATTGAACATCGCCAGGTGGTAGTGCTGCTGCACTGGGTGCGCGATACTTTCCCGCCCGCCGAGCTCGCCGGCATGCTGGCCGGCACGTCGATTTGTTTCGACGTTTCGATCTTTGAAATGTTCGGCCCGTTAAGCTGGGGAGGGCGCGTGCATCTGATCGACAACGCTCTGGAGATGCCCCTGTTCCGCGGCGATCCCGACATCAAACTGGCAGGCAGCGTGCCCTCCGCCATGGCCGAGCTGGCCGCTGCCGACGGCCTGCCAATGTTCGCCACGACGATAAATTTAGCGGGCGAACCGGTGCCCGTCGGGCTAGCCGACCTGGTCTATCGCCACTCCGGCGCGCAGAGAATCACCAATCTTTACGGCCCTTCCGAGGACACCACGTTCTCTTCGATGGCTCTGCTGAAAGCCGCCTCAACGCAGCCGCCCTCAATCGGCCGGCCCGTTGCGAACACGCGTTTCTTAGTGCTCGACGACGACTTGAGGCCAGTGCCGCTGGGCGCGGTCGGCCAGATTTACATCGCCGGAGACGGGCTTTCGCGCGGTTACCTGGGCCGCCCCGATATGACCGCGGAGCGCTACCTGCCCGATCCGCTCAGCGGCGGCGTTGGCGCGCGGATGTACCGGACGGGAGACTTGGCCCGCCTTCTGATGAACGGCGAATTCTTCTATCTCGGCCGCGTGGACCATCAGGTAAAAATCCGCGGCTTCCGCGTGGAGCTGGGCGAGATCGAAGCGGTCCTGCGGGAACAAAATGGAGTAACGCACGCCGTGGTGGTAGGCCGTTCCGAGGATCCGCAACTGATCGCATATCTGGTGCCGGATCAGGGCACGCAACTGGATCTCACCGACATCGAAACCGCCGTGCGCCGCAAGCTTCCGAGCTACATGGCGCCGGCCGCGTTCATCATCCTGGAACGTCTGCCGGTGTTGCCGAACGGCAAAGTCGACCGGTCCGCTTTGCCCGCGCCCGGCGCCGGACCAAGCCAGGAAAGTTCCAGCTTCGTCGCGCCCCGCGGCGAAATGGAAGCAGCCATCTGCGAAGTTGTGCGCGATGCGTTGAAGCTGCCGCGAGTGGGAATTCACGATCATTTCTTTTCGGACCTGGGCGCGCACTCGGTATCGCTGATCCACGTGGCAGCCCGGTTGCGCGATGCGCTGTCGTTGCCGATATCGGTGATTGAACTTTTCCAGTTTCCAAGCGTCGCGACATTGGCCGCGCATCTCGCGCCCGCCGAAAATCTGGAGAGCACCGCTGAGGTGACGGAACAGGCCGGCCGGCGCCGCCAGGATGCGACGGAACGGCGACGCCAGTTTCGCAAGGAAGCGGCGGCGAGCGTCCGCGGGCGGGAGTCGTGACGCCTCACGAACCGGCATCAAACGGTGTAGCGGTCATCGGCCTGGCCTGCCGTTTTCCCGGCGCGAACAACGCCGATGAGTTTTGGCGGAACCTGCGCGACGGCGTCGAATCCATCTCATTTTTCAACCACGACGAGCTGCGCGCATCGAATGTGCCGGACGATTTATTAAGCCATCCCAGCTACGTTCCGGCCAAGGCGATTCTGGCTGGCGTGGACCTTTTCGATTACCAGCGCTTCGGAATCGCGCCGCGCGAAGCGGAGTTGATGGACCCGCAGCACCGCCTGTTTCTCGAGTGCGCGTGCGAGGCGCTGGAAAACGCCGGATACGATTTCGAAGGGCGCGACGCGCGCGTTGGCGTCTACGGCGGCTCAGCCATGAGCACCTATCTGCTGGCGAATGTGCTGACGCGTCCCGACCTGTTGGAATCGTCGGCCGGCCTGTCGTTGCGCCTGGCGAACGGGCACGATTTCCTGACCACGCAGGTTTCCTACCGGCTCAATTTGAAGGGGCCGAGCGTGACCGTGCAAACCGCTTGCTCCACTGCGCTGGTGGCCGTACACCTCGCCTGCCAGTCCGTGCTCGATGGCGAGTGCGACATGGCCCTGGCCGGTGGAGTGGCGATCAGTTTTCCGCAAAAAACCGGCTACCTGTTTCAGGAAGGCTCCATCTGGTCGCCGGATGGCCACTGCCGGCCGTTTGACGCCGCCGCGCGCGGAACTGTGGAAGGCTGCGGCGCGGGCATCGTGGTGCTGAAGCGGCTTGAGGACGCCCTCGCCGATGGCGATTTTATCCACGCGGTGATTCTCGGATCGGCATTGAATAACGACGGTTCGCTGAAGGCCAGCTATACGGCGCCGAGCGTGGAGACCCAGACGCACGTTGTAGCGGAAGCGCTGGCGATGGCGCGCGCGCATCCGGAAACGATAGGTTACATAGAAGCGCATGGCAGCGGCACTCCGCTGGGCGATCCCATCGAAGTGCGTGCGCTGACGCAGGCATACCGCGCGTTCACGGACAAAAAAGGATTCTGCTTTTTGGGCTCGGTGAAATCCAACATCGGGCATCTGGACAACGCCGCCGGCATCGCCAGTTTGATCAAAACAATTCTGGCGCTGAAGCATCGCCAGATCCCGCCGACTTTGAATTTCGAGAGTCCGAATCCACAGCTCGAGCTGGAGTCCAGCCCGTTTGCTGTCAGTTCGAGACTCGAGGAGTGGCCGCGCACCACCGCGCGGGCGAGAGCGGCGGTGAGTTCGCTCGGCATCGGGGCACCAACGTCCACGTTGTTCTCGAAGAAGCGCCCGCAAGAAAGCATTTGGAGAAGAGTGAGAAGTGGAACGTGTTGCCGCTCTCCGCTGTCACACCCTCTGCCCTTGATACGGCTGCAAGCAACCTCGCCGGATTTTTGCAAGACGAATCCGTTCGTCTTTCCGATGCCGCTTACACGCTCGGCGTCGGGCGCCATCAATTCAAATACCGCCGCGCAGTGGTGGCGGAAACGATAGCAGATGCATGCGCGGCGCTTGCGCATCCGGTGGATGGAAATATTACGGAAACGCGCGACCGCCCGGTTGCCTTTCTGTTCCCGGGCCTCGGCGATCATGTTCCAGGCCTCGCCGCCGGCCTCTTCCAAAACGAGCCGGGATTCCGCGAGCGCATGGACGAGTGTGCGCGAATCCTGAAGCCGTTGCTCGATGCCGACATCCGCGACGTGCTGTTCTCGGCGGACGCAGTCGCGGCCGGGCTAAGCCGGGTTCCACAAACCGATCGTTTACGGCTGTCGTTCTCTCGCCAGGAAACGCAGCCGGAAGGCCCGCTCTCGCGAACTTTGATTGCCCAGCCCGCGGTGTTCGCTGTCGAGTACGCGCTCGCCGGATTGCTGGCCGATTGGGGCATCGCGCCCGACGCGATGATCGGTTACAGCATCGGCGAATACGCGGCGGCCTGCATCGCCGGAGTATTCTCGCTCCCGGACGCGCTACAACTTGTCGCCGCGCGCGCCAGGATGATCGATGCGCTGCCGGCAAGCGCGATGGCCGCGATCCCGCTGGCGGAGCAAGAAGTCCGCGAACTCCTGAACGGCGACTTGTCGATTTGCATTTCGAACGGCCCGACCCTGACGGTGGTTGGCGGGCCTGACGGCGCAGTTGCGGATTTGGAGCGCAAGCTGATAAGCCAGGGCATCGCGTCCCGCCGGCTGGCAGCTTCGCACGCATTCCATTCCGCCATGATGGATCCAATCGTCGCCTCCTTTGCACAAGAAGCCGCGAAGGTCAGCCTGCATCCACCACGCATTCCATTTGTGTCGAATGTCACCGGCGACTGGATCGATGCACGCGAAGCCGTCGACCCGCGTTATTGGGCTCGCCACTTGCGTCAGACTGTGCGCTTCGGCGATGGCCTGGAGAAAATATTGTCGCAGCCGGACCGCATTCTTCTCGAAGTGGGTCCGGGACAAGCCCTCAGTACGCTGACGCGTCAGCATCCGGCATACGATTCGCGGAGAATAGTGATCGCCGCGATGCGCGATCGCAATAGCGCGGTTAACGACGCACTGCATCTGCGGACCGCCCTCGGCCGTCTGTGGCAAGCGGGCGCGAAAGTGGATTGGGCGGGGCACTGGTCGCGCGCGGATGTTCAGCGTGTGCCGCTGCCAACCTATCCCTTCGAGCGGCAGCGCTGCTGGATTGAGCCTGGGTCGGGAAGCGCATTATTTTCGCGGCGATCAAATGCGATCCCAATGGACGACCGGTTCTACGTGCCCGTTTGGCGTCCAGCGCCTTTGCCGCTTACATTCGCGGACGCGCAAAGCCCGCAACGCTGGCTCATTTTCACGGACGAAAACGGAATCGGCGAACGACTGGCAGAGATCCTGCGCAACGCCGGCCATGCTGTAACCACAGTGCGCGCCGGCGCGCTCGGCAATCGCGCCGATTACCGCACTCTACTGGAGGGCCTGCGCGAAGCGCCGCCCACCCGCGTCGTTCACCTGTCGTCCGCTGTGACCGGCTTCTACAGCTTGCTTTATTTCGCCCAAACTCTCGGCGAGCAAAGCCCGCCCTGGCCCATGCAGATCGATGTGGTTTCGAGCGGCATCCAGGACGTCACCGGCGACGAACGCATCCAGCCCGAAAATGCGGTCATTGTAGGTCCGCTGAAAGTGATCCCGCAAGAATACGCAGGCGTGAGCTGCCGGCACATCGACATGGATTCAGCCAACGCCGAACAGCTCGCACGCGAAGTTTTATCGCGATCGGTGGACAACACCGTGGCATGGCGCGGACGGCGGCGTTGGATTCAGACCTGGTCGAGGACTTCGTTGGAACGTCCTGCACAACCTCTACCTTTAGCGTCAGACCGCTCCCTCACGTTCGCGGCTCGGAAAGGCTTACTGAGCCGCGACCGTGAGGGAGCGGTCTGGCCGCGTTCAGTACTCGAACTTAGTAGATTGAAGGAAAACGGAGTCTACCTGATCGCCGGAGGCCTGGAAGGCACCGGCTTGATTGTTGCCGAACACCTGGCGCGCAAGGCCCGCGCGCGACTGGTGCTGCTTGGGCCGGAGTCGTTCCCCGAGCGCGGCAAGTGGGAGCTCTGGCTGCAATCGCATGACGATCGTGACGACACGGCCCGAGCGATTCGCCGACTGCGGGCGATTGAGTTTTCCGGCTGCGGATTATTTATCCGGCCAGTGGACATTGTGGATGAAGAGTCCATGCGCCGCGCCGTCGAAGACGCCGTGTTGCAATTCGGAAGCATCAATGGCGTGATCCACGCCGCCGGTCCGCCGGGCGCGGGTCTCATCCAATTGAAGACGGCGGAAATGATCGAGGCTGTCCTCGCGCCGAAGCTGAAGGGAGCGATGGTGCTGGACCGTCTCACGCGCCAGTACCCGCTCGATTTTTTCCTCGTCTTTTCGTCGCTCACCGCGCTGGGCGGCGGCTTGGGGCAAGTGGACACGTGCGCCGCGGGCGCGTTCCTGGACGCTTATGCGCACCAGCACGCGAACGACGAAGGATGCTTCACCGGCACGATAAACTGGAGCCCGTTCCAATGGGAACCTTGGCAGTTGCCGGCGCTCCCGGGCGGGCAGGGAATCGCGTCTCAGATACAGAACACGCTCGAATCTTCGGGCATCGGGCACGACGAGTTGGCCGACGCGCTCGACCGCATTCTCGCCGGCGGTCTCACTCAGGTGGCGGTCTCAGCGCAGGATCTCAATCAAGTACTTGAGCAGACCAATGCGATGACCGCGTCGAAAGTGCTCGAATCGCTCGCGCAGGCCCGGCCCGATGGAGCGCATGGGCGGCCCGAACTCGCTGTCGCCTACGAGGCCCCGCGCAACGCCACGGAAGAAACCATCGCGGCAGTGTGGGCAAAATCGTTCGGCCTGGAACGAGTCGGCATTCACGATGGTTTCTTCGATCTCGACGGCAATTCGCTGCTCGCGATTCAGATCGTGACCAGGTTGCGGACAATGTTCGACGCCGACCTGCCGATGACGGCTCTATTCGACTCTCCCACCGTCGCCGGCCTGGCGCGCCATATTGACGCCGAGGAAAGATCCGACGAGCTGGAAGCGTTGCTCGGGGAAATCGAACAGCTCTCGCCGGCCGACGCGGAAGCGCTGCTCGCGGGTGATGAGGAGCATTCGGGGTGAAGAGCGATCTGGCGCGGCGGCTGGCCGCCTTATCGCCGGCTCAGCGGGATCTGGTGGAGCGGCGTCTCCGGAAAAAGGCCGGCGTCGATGGACCCCAATCCATTCCCCGGCGCGAAAGCCGCGACAACCTGCCGCAATCGCTCGATCAGGAACGGCTCTGGTTTGTCCAACAACTCGATCCTCAAAGCGCCGCCTACAATATCTACACCGCAGTCCGCTTCAAAGGCGTAATAAAACATCCAGCGCTGGAGCGGGCGCTCAATGAGATCGTGCGGCGTCACGAGATCATGCGCACCAGCTTCGCCGCGCCCAATGGCCGGCCGTTGCAGATTATCTCGCCGGAGCTTCAGGCGCGCATCCCGCTCATCGATCTTCTTTCGATTCCTCCCGCGGACCGCGAACGCGAGGCCCAACGGCTGGCCGGCGCGAACGTCAGCCGGCCGTTCGATCTGGCTCGGCTGCCGTTGTTTCGCGCCGTCTTGATACAAGTGAGCGCCGAGGAATTTATCTGCCCCACCGTTTTCCATCACATCATTACGGACTGGGTTTCGTTCCACGCCTTCGACCGCGAGCTGGCGACCTTGTACGCAGCTTTTCGCGACGGCAAACCTTCGCCGCTCCAACCATTGCCCATTCAGTACGCCGACTTCGCCGCGTGGCAGCGCGAGTGGCTAAGCGGAGAAGTGCTGGAAGAGCAGATCGAATGGTGGCGCCGGCAACTGGACGGCGCTCCGCCGCTGATCGATTTGCCTGCCGACCGGCCGCGTCCGCCGATGCAAACGCCCAACGGGCTGCGCCAGCCGTTGGTTCTGTCCGCAGTGCATTCGGACGGCGTCCGGGCCATGGCCCAGCGGCACGAAATTACGCCGTTCATCGCGCTGCTCACGGTGTTCAAACTTTTGTTGTTTCGCCTGACCGGCCATGCGCGCGTGGTGGTGGGCTCGCCCATCGCCAATCGCAATCGCCCGGAGCTCGAAGACCTGCTCGGATTCTTCATCAACCACTTGGTGTTCTGCACCGGCATGAGCGGCGATCCAACCTTCGACGATCTGCTGCGGCGTGTGCGCGAAACCGCGGTGGGCGCATATTCCCATCAGGACGTGCCGTTCGGAAAGCTGGTGGATGCGCTTCGCGCTGAACGCGACCTGAGCCGCACTCCGCTCACGCAGGTTGTGTTCCTGTTCCTGAATCCCGAGCAGCAGGGGGAAATTCATTTCTCCGGATTGCGGATCGGTCCGTACATGATCGACAGCGAGTCGTCGAAATTCGACATGACGTTCTCGCTGTGGGATGGGCCGGCGGGCTACTCCGGCTGGATCGAATACAACCCGGACCTGTTCGACCGGACGACGATTCTGCGGATGGGACAGCAGTTCCGGACTTTGCTGGGATGGGTGGTGGAGAACGGCGGCCGTCGAATTTCTGAAGCCCGCATGCTGAGCGCGGCCGACCGCCAGCAACTCGTAGTCGAGTGGAACGATACCCGGCTCGAGCAGGATTCGCGCAGTTACGTGGAACGCATCGAGGAACAGGCCCGGCTGCGGCCCGATGCGCCCGCGGTGTCGGATGAGCGCGGCTCAGTGACGTTCGGAGAATTGAACCGGCGCGGCAACGGGCTGGCCCGTCGCCTGGTGCGCGAAGGCGTGGGGCTGGAGACTCCGGTCGGCGTCGTGGTGGATCGCGGAGTGGAGTTGGTGATCGCCTGGCTGGCGGTGGGGAAGGCCGGCGGAGCGTACCTGGCGGTCGGCGAAGGAGTGCCGCGCGCCCGCTGGGAGGCGATGGTTGCGGACGCGAATGCGCCGTTGATAGTCAGCCAACGGCATCGGGCGGAAGGGTATGCGGGCCGAGTGGTGTGGATGGATGACGAACCTGGGTTGAGCGAAAACTTAGGGATTCCAACAGCGGCCGAGAACCTGGCCTACGTGATTTTCACGTCCGGCTCAACGGGCAAACCCAAAGGCGTGGCGGTGGAACATCGCGGACTGTCCAATCTGATGGACTGGCACCTGCGAGTGCACGGCGTGTGCGCGGGAGACCGTGCCTCGCAGGTGGCCAATGCCGGGTTCGACGCAGCCGCAGCGGAGATCTGGCCGTACCTGTCGGCGGGCGCCAGCGTGACTTTCGCCGGCGATGCGCAAAGATATTCGCCTGCGGCGCTGGTGGAGTGGCTGGCGAACGAGCGGATGACATTCTGCTTTCTGCCGACCCCGCTAGCGGAAGCGGCACTGGCGGAAGACTTCAGCCAAACGCGGCTGCGGGTGTTGTTCACCGGTGGCGACCGGTTGCGGCAACGCCCGCCGGCAACCCTGGCGTGTCCGCTGTGGAACCTCTATGGACCAACCGAATCGACAGTGGTGGGAACCGGTGGATGGGTGAGCACGGTGGGGCGGACGCCCGCGTCCGCGGACGGCCCCCTGGCCGTCCATTCGGAGCCCGTTGAAACCTGGACCAGCCGGGCGAGGGCGCCCGGCGCGGGTCAGGGGACCCGCCCCACCGATTCTGAGGGTGCGCCCGATATCGGCGGACCAATCGCGAACACGCGCGCGTACGTATTGGACGAGCAGGGCGGCCTGGTCGCGATTGGGGTGATCGGCGAATTGTATCTGGGCGGTGTTGGATTGGCTCGAGGTTACCTGGGCCAGGCAGCGGAAACAGCGGAACGATTTGTGCCGGACGCGGTGAGCGGAGAGCCAGGCCAGCGGCTGTACCGGACGGGCGACCAAGTGAAGTGGGCGAGGGACGGACGGCTGGTGTACGTGGGCCGCGGCGATGAGCAAGTGAAGCTGCGCGGGTATCGGATCGAGTTGGGAGAAGTGGAGACGCAACTCGGGCAACTGGAGGGCGTTGAGGCGGCGGCGGTGGTGCTCAAAGGCGAAGGGGAGCGGCGACGGCTGGCGGCGTACGTGGTAGCGAGCGGTGTCGATACAGAAGCGTTGCGGGCCAAGCTGCGGGAGCGGCTGCCGGATTACATGGTGCCGGGCGTGATCTCGGTGTTGGACGAGTTACCCGTTACTACCAACGGCAAGATCGATCGGGCCGCGCTGGCGAAACTCGAAGACACGATTGTCGGCAGGCCCGGACTGGTTCTGCCTCGCACGCCCGCCGAAGCAACGCTCGCCCGAATCTGGCGCGAGGTCCTGGGAGTGGCCGAGGTGGGCGTTTTCGACAATTTGTTCCAGATCGGCGGCGATTCCATTCTGAGCATTCAGATCGTCGGCCGCGCCAGGGCCGCCGGGCTTCATATCGCTCCGAAACAAATGTTTCAGCATCAGACCGTCGCCGAGCTCGCCGCTGCCGCGCACGCGCTCCAAACCGTCGCGGAAATCGGCCCCATAAGCGGCCCCACTCCGTTGACTCCCATTCAGCTCTGGTTCTTCGAGCAGGATCTTGCCGAGCCGTATCACTTCAATCAGGCCGTCCTGTTCGAAATCGATTCGCCTCCGGTCCCCGCCGTTCTGCTGCACGCGGTGGCCGAGCTGAACCGGCATCACGACGCGTTGCGGACGCGTTTCCACCGGCGTCCGGCGGGATGGGAGGCGGAAATCGCGGGTGCAAGCGATCCGCCATTTACCTTCTTGGATTTTTCGCAAATCTCGGAAGAATCCCTGTTCGAAAAGGCTGCTGAATCCATTCAACGCAGCCTCGATCTCGAACGGGGGCCGATGTTCCACGTGGCACATTTCCATTACGGCGCAAATCGGCCGGCGCGACTGCTCATCGTCGCCCATCACCTGGTTGTCGATGGAGTTTCGTGGCGAATTCTGCTGGAGGATTTCGAGACGGCATGCCGCCGGGACGCCCTTCCGCCCAAGACCAGTTCCTTCCGGCAATGGGCCGCGCGGCTGCGGCAGTATGCGGAGCAGGATGCGTTGCAATCCGAAGCGGATTGGTGGAGGTCGGCTGCGTCCGGCCGGATATCCCCGCTTCCTCAGCGAACACCGTGCGGCGAGAATACGGAAGCCTCCGCCGCGGCCAGCGAGTTCGCGCTCGAGCCCGATGAGACGCAAGCGCTATTGATGCAAGCCGGGATCGCGCACCGCACCCAATTGCAAGAACTGCTGATCTTCGCCTGCGCGGAAGCGCTTGCGGATTGGTCGGGCGGAAACCGCGTCGCGATAAATATTGAGGGCCACGGCCGTGAGGAAATTTTCGACGATCTCGATCTCTCACGCACGGTCGGCTGGTTTACGGCGATCTTCCCATTTGCGCACGATTTCACCGAAACCGCCGATCCCGTGGAACGTCTCAAGCTCGCAAAGACGCGCCTGCGAGCCATTCCCCGGCACGGTTTCGGTTATGGATTGCATCGGTATTTTCGCCAGGAGGATCTGGGAACCGAAGCTGAGGTCGTCTTCAACTATCTTGGGCGGCTGGACGCCAGCGTGCCCAGCGGTTCCTGGCTTCGTCCTGTGGCGGAAAATGTCGGCGCAAGCCGCAGCCGGCGAAACCGGCGGAAATATCTATTGGAAATCGATGCCGGGATCGCCGGCGGCCGTCTGCGCGTGCGGTGGACGTACAGCCGCAACCGGCATGACTCGGCTGAGATCGATCGCCTGGTATCAATGTGCGCGCGGTCCTTGCGCCAACTCATCGGCGGGCGCGTTCCGGGCGACAGTCTGACGCACGCCGACTTTCCGCTGGCTAACCTTAATCCCGCGCAGTTCGCCGCACTGGTCGCGTCTTGCGGCGTCATGGAAGACGTTTACCGCCTTTCGCCGCTGCAAGAGGCGATGCTGTTCCATGTGCTGTCGACGCCGGCCCCGGGCGCCTTCTGCGAGCAAGTGGATTGCGTGCTGGCGGGTGAGCTGGATACCGGATTGTTCCAGCACGCCTGGCGGCAAGCCATTCAGCATCACACAATTTTGCGGACGTGTTTCTTCTGGGATGAGTTCGACACGCCGGTTCAGGTAGTTGTTCCGGAGGCGCCGCTCGAAATCGCCGAACTCGACTGGCGGGATCGCGGCGCGGATAGCGCCAACGAATGGCGAGCGTTTGTCGAGCGTGACCGGGCTAAAGGCTTCGACCTGACGCGCGCGCCGCTTATGAGAATCGTGCTCGCGCGCACGGGTGAATCCACCTGGCGGTGCCTGTGGACTTGCCATCACCTGCTGCTCGATGGTTGGTCGCTGCGCATGGTGCTCAACGACGTCATGAGCATTTACGGGCAGCACGCGACTTTGGGGGCGGCCCGCCCATACGCCGACTTCATC
>DATDHK010000317.1:0-19824 GCA_036521635.1 Bryobacteraceae bacterium
AATCCGGGACGCTACCTCGTGCTCATTCCCCCAATCAACGGCGCGACGGCATTTTCCGGAACGCCCTACTTCACGGCAAATCCGGGTGATCGATACAGGGCCTGGGACGCCTCTGCTACGTTCGACTACATGCCGAAACAGTTCATTACCTGGCGATTGGAGTACAATCACCGGGCGTCGAATGTGCCCTATTTTTCGGGACCGGGAGGCATCACGCCCCCTGGCGGCAATGTGTTCGGTTCGCCTGGCTCATTCGTTGACGGCTGGACGCCAGATCTGCGCAAGCGGGAGAACCGGATTATCATTGCCGTGTTGGTAAAGATTTAGGCGGTGGAATCAGGCACGCGTGAATACACTGGCGGCCTTTGGTCTCTTCGCGGTCACTGCGATGCTTGTGTTCTATGCCTTGCGGAGTCCGTGGTTCATCCTGGCCTTCTCGGGAGCATGCCTGGTTGGCGAAGCGTTAGAGGGTTCCAGGCAGCTTGTTAGCCTATGGAAGACTCACCATATCCCCCGCCTCTAATATCTCTCTGGAGAAGCCCATGAACAACGTCTCTATTTCAATGCGCCTGTTGCTGACTGCCATGCTGCTCTCGTTCGCGTCCTCCAAACTGCCGGCGCAAGCCGCTGACGCGGATCGGGAGATGGACGCACTGCGGCAGGAGGTCAAAGAGCTAAAGATGCGCCTCGCGGCAGTAGAGGCGAGGCTGGAGGCTTCCGCACGCCCGAACCGGTCAACGGGCGATAGAATACTCGCTAACGCTATCGTTGATCCTCAGCCCGCTGCCGCCGGGCAAGCTGCGTCCAAACCTGCTCCATTCGCCTTCGGCGACTTCACCTGGATGAACGGCCAGAGCCGCCAAAAATCCCAGCCTCTCGCCAACTCCTTCGCCACCGTCAACCTGTATCTCGATACCTATTACGGCTATTCCTTCAATCAGCCGCGCGACAACACGATTGTCGGCAGCGGGGCCGTTGGACGCAATACCGAGTGGCAGATCAACAATGCGACCATCGGTGTCGAGACCAACTACAAAAATGTGACCGGCAAACTCACACTCCAGACCGGGAACCAGCTCGCCGTCACGCAGGACCTGGACGGTACGGTGAACCGAGGCCGCAACCTTACTGTCGCCAACAACAAGTACATCGGCGAAGCCCTGGCCGGTTATCACTTCGACAAGTGGAACGGCATCAACGTCCAAGCCGGGTACTTCTACTCTTACATCGGACTCGAAAGTTACCTGCTGGGCGAGAACTGGAACTACAACCGGTCCTTCGTCTCCGACTTCACTCCTTTCTATTTCTCGGGAGCGCGGATTCAGATCTTCCCAACGGACAAGATCAAAATCGAGCCCTGGTTCATGAACGGTTACCAAACCTATGGCAAGTGGAGCAAGAATAATTCGGTCGGCCTATCTAACTATTGGCGGCCTCGCGAGAGTCTCGGATTTGTCGCCAACTTCTACTACGGCACGGACACGCGGAACGATCCGCATCGAAAGCGATTCCACCACGACGATAGTATCCTGGTCCGCTATTTCAATCGTCCGCAATCGGCGGGAGTCTCCAAGATGGCGTTCAGTCTCAATAATCACTTCGGCGCCGAGTTTGACGGCGTCAACCCGTTTCCGGGCCGCAAGACGTATATGCTGGGCTCGTCTTTTGCCAACCGAATCTGGTTTGATCGCGACCATCTGGCTTGGTCTTTGCGGGCCGAAGGCGTTACGAACCCCGGCCGCTACCTGGCGTTTCTTCCGACGCCGAGCGGCTTTCCGCCCGGACCCGACAACTACAGTCTCAAGCTCTGGGACCTTACTTCCACCTTCGACGTGCTGCCCACCGATTTTCTGGCGTTCCGGTTTGAGTTCATCAGCCGTCATTCCAACGTCCCCTACTTCGCGGGCCGCGGTGGCACAACTTCACCGGACGGATGGCAGGGGACGCTTGGCCCATTCATTCCCGACGTGGCGAAACACGAGAACCGGCTTACCTTCGCGATCAACTGGCGGCTATGACGTCGGATCTTCTTCCAACGCTATTTTTAAGATATCTTCACTTTTGATCGGTGACCGGGTGAAAAGAACAAGGTCGATTTTCAATCGGCGGCAGGTTGGCAACCTGCCCTACTATAATTACTTCGATGCACATAATGGACCTCGGCACGTTTGTCATTCGCTTGGGTATCGCTCTGATCCTGGGCGCGGTGGTAGGTCTGGAGCGGCAATGGCATCACCGCATGGCTGGGACTCGAACTAACGCGCTGGTGGCTGCGGCCGCCGCGGCGTTCTCCATGATCGGCATCTCGCTAGGCGGCGAAGGAAATTCCAGCCGCGTGATCGGCCAAATCGTGTCGGGCGTCGGTTTCCTGGGCGCCGGAGTTATTTTCAAGGAAGGCGGTGCAGTGCATGGGTTGAACACCGCCGCAACGGTTTGGTGTTCGGCGTCGGTTGGCGCGCTGGCTGGAATCGGCTATCCGTTGTACTCCGTCGCCGTTGCCGCTGCCGTTGTACTGACGAACGTAGCCCTTCGGCCGCTAGCTTACAAGTGGGGGCCGGGCAGAAAATCGCTTGAGACGAACTATCGTTTGGAATTGACTTGCAGCTTGAAAGACGAAGCGCAGTTGCGCGCACTGTTGCTGCCGGCTGTCGAGAGCAATCATTTGGCAATCACCTCGCTGAGCAGCCAACTACAAGAACCGGGTGATCGCGTGCAGATCACCGTGGAGCTGATGGCGCCGAATCGCAACGATGAGAACGTGGAACAATTGGTAGCCCGAATCTCGCTTGAGATCGCGGTAAGCGCCGTAAGCTGGCGCGTGGAAACTCCGCTGGCGATTGAGTGAATGCGTGAGAATAGGGTAAGACCATGCCGACCGCCGCACGACGCCGCACGCCCGAGGAACTGCTGCGGCAGGCCCAGGCGGAAGAAGCGTATGAGCGGCGAGGCAAGCTGAAAGTTTTCCTGGGCTACGCTTCCGGCGTTGGAAAGTCGTTTCGCATGCTCGATGAGGGCCGCCGCAGGCGCGAGCGCGGTCAGGATGTCATTGTCGGCGCCACGCAGTTGAAGACTCCGCCGGAAGTGAAGTCGGTGCTGAGCGCGCTCGAAGTTGTTCCGCCAAAGACCGTCGACAACACGCTGGTGATGGACCTGCCCGCAATTCTAAAACGTCATCCAAGCGTTTGCCTGGTGGATGGTTTGGCCTACGATAACCCCGATGGCTGCGCGAATCGATATCGCTGGCAGGATGTGGAAGAGCTGCTCGAGACGGGCATTTCCGTGATTACGTCGGTGAATATCCAATACATTGACGAATTGCGCGAACGCGTGGAACGGATTACCGGCAAGCGGGTAACGCAGACGGTTCCGCGAAAATTCTTAAACTCCGCCGACGAAATCGTAGTGGTGGACGCGCCGCCGGAGCTGTGTCTCACGCGGGCCGGCGATCGGGACGCCGGCGCGGCAGCTTTGTCCGAGCTTCGTGAAATTGCGCTGCTGCTCGCGGCCGATGTGGTCGACCGGCAATTGGAAGCTTACCTACAGCGCAACGGAATCGCGCAGACTTTTGGCGCGCAGGAAAGGATACTGGTGTGCGTTACCCCGCGCGCCAACGCCACCGAGATGATTGAAAGCGGCCGGCGGAATGCGGATCGCTTTCACGGCGATTTGACGGTGGCTTATGTGCGCCAGCCGGAACTCTCGGCCGGGGATCAAACCGCGCTGGACCGCAATCTGGCAATGGCGCATGCCGCGAATGCGCACGTCGAGATTCTGGAGGGAGAGGATCCGGTGGACGCGATCATGACCCTGGCCCGTGAGCGCGGAATCACGCAGATTTTCGTCGGTCACAGTGCACGTCAAAAATGGTGGCGCAGACTGGCGGGAACGCCGCTGGACCGTTTGATCCGCAGCGCCGACGACATCGACGTGCGCGTCTTCCCGCATTAACCTCATGGCAGACCGCCAGCCGTCCGGAAAACTCAGGATTTATCTCGGCTATGCCGCCGGCGTGGGCAAGACTTACCAGATGCTCGAGGAAGCGCGCGAGATGAAGCAGCAGGGCTGGGATGTTGTTATCGGATACTTCGAGCCTCACGGCCGAAAAGATACCATCGCGAAAACCGAAGGGCTGGAAACAATCCCGCGCCGCAAGATCGAATACCGCGGCTCGGTTTTTGAAGAGATGGATACGGACGCCATTCTGAGCCGGCATCCTGAAGTATGCGTCGTGGATGAATTTCCGCACACCAACGTGCCCGGTGTCGAACGTGTGAAAAGATGGCAGGACGTGCAACTTTTACTAGAAGCCGGAATCGATGTTCTGACCACGATGAACGTCCAGCATCTGGAAAGCTTGAACGATCAGGTGTGGCAGATCACCGGCGTGCGGGTGCGGGAGACGGTTCCCGACTGGGTGATGCAGCTGGCCGACCAGGTGGTGATGGTGGACCTGACGCCCCGCGCGTTACTCAATCGTCTGGCTCGCGGCGTGGTCTATTCGCCCGAAAAGGCGCAGAAAGCGGTGGAGCATTTCTTTCAGGAATCCACTCTGGTTGCGTTGCGGGAGCTGGCGCTGCGGCAGACCGCGCATGAAGTCGAGATCCGGCAACCGGCGTTGCGAACGACGGAACGGATTCTGATTCATGTAACGAGCGATCCATCCGCGGCGATGTTGATCCGGCGCGGAAAGCGCGTGGCCGACTACCTGCAAGCGGATTGCTTCGCGGTCGCGATATGCGGCGACGATGGCCGGAGCGATTCGAAGGCATCCGCGCAAGACGCCGTCGAGCGCCATCTGAACTTCGCGCGCAATCTTCACATCGAAACGCGCGTGTTGCAGGGCGTGGAGGTTGCAAAGACGCTGGTGGAATTCGCCCGGTTGAACGGAGTGACGCACTTGTTCCTGTCGCGGCCGGAGCCAAACAAATGGCCCGTGCTGCGGCGACGAAACCTGGTGCACCAGATCGTGCGGCTGGCGACGGACATGCAAGTGATTATCGTCGCCAATCGGATGCGCAATCCGGCCCAGTAGCATGTATTCTGGTGACGTGCAGTTACAAAGCGCCATTTTTTTCGAAACTTCCGAAGAGCTTTTTACGCGGGTTTTTCGGGAGCTGAAACCGCGGACGGCGGCGCCCGTGGTGCGTGTCGAGTTTTGCAAGTTCGCGAATGCCAATAGTTTTGCGCGCTGGGACGAGAGCGGCTTGGGCGTCCGCATTACCGACGTTCTAGAGGGTGCGCCGGCGCCGATTCTGGAGGCGCTCGCGCACATCTTGCTGTCGAAACTGCTGCGCCGTCCATCGCCGCGAATATATGCCGAAAGGTACAGGCGCTACCTGAACCGCAAGGAAATGCGCCGCTGCCTGCAATTAGTGAAACAAACACGCGGCCGTAAATTTGTTTCAGGGCCAAAAGGGAGCTGCTACGATCTGGAGGAGCTTTTCGAGGAGTTGAACGCCAGGTATTTTTACGGGTTGATGGCCCGGCCGTTGCTCGGCTGGAGCCGCCAGGCGTCACGTCTGATGCTGGGGCACTACGATCCATCGCACAACGCGATCATTATCAGCAAACTGTTTGACGACGCAAAGATCCCGCGAGTGGCGGCGGAGTACGTGCTCTTCCACGAGATGCTGCACTTGCGTTACCCGGTGGAGCACCGGGGAGCGCGGCGGTGCGTGCACACGCGGGAATTCAAGGACGCCGAAAAGCAGTTCGCGCCGCTGAAGGAAGCGAAAGAAATCTTGAAGAGGATATGTGGATAGAATGGCCAGTCTACTCGCTGGGACTCACCATCTCCGCCAAATGAATGCGTAGGCTCTCGAGCGGGCGGATCAGTCCGCCGATGTCCGGAGCTCCCACACCGAAAGGCATCAGCAGCAGTCGGCAACGCACAATCGTTACCGCATAGCAGAACGTCAGGTGCTCTCTCCTGAGCGCCTGGGCGAAATCCGGCTGGTCTTCTCCGGACGAAACCAGCATTTGCTTTGCCAGGGCGTGTAGCTGGCGGAAATCGCGAGTTGCCGATCGAAGGTAGGCGGCCAGCACGTCGCGGTGTTGGATTCGCAACCGGCGGACGATTTCAGGGTGGTAACCGGGGTGTGCGGTGAGAAACTCGAAGTCTTTTTCGCTCAACAATCTTCCCATCGGAGCGTAACTGGCAAGCAAAACGCTGTCTGGATGCTCTGCTACGCGGTTGGCCGCGCGAACGCGCGAAATCAAGCGGTGGAAAAGAGCGCCGAATACCACTATCAAACTGACTACCGCAACAGCGATTCCCCAGCCCATTGTTGGTCCTCCTAGGAGCGTAAATCAGTATATCGATTTAGTTCGAGTAAATCAATTGCCCTGTAAAAATATTTTTGGCTAGCTCCGAAAGGAATATTTAGAATGCAAGGCCACACTCTACTCTTTACCCTTGCGAAGGAGTTTCTCATTGATCGCCTTTAGCTGTTTGAGGACCTTCTCGTGGTCCTCCGGATTCCATGGATGTCCGATTACCCATGTTTTTTTCTCGCCCCGGCGGCTCAATCCTACCAACCAAAGGAGCACGGATACCGTGGATGCGGTGACCGTCACAATCCCAACTTGGCGATACCAGGCATGGCTAATATTCACTACCAGGAGCCCACCCGCCTTTGGTAGGAAATAAATGACATATCCGATCGAATAAACGACCAGGTTACGATTAATGGGAATAGGGTAGTAGACGAGGAATGCGGTCAACAGGAGCACGAAAATCAGCAGGCTAGTAACGAGGACGCGGTCTATCATCACATAACCATTAAAAATGTCATGCGGGGTCTTCTCCAGTAACAAAAGCAGTAGAGATCCAAATATAGCGACACCCATGGAAATCTTGAGGTAGCGCCGGGAACGGCTCGCAAGCCCTGTCAGATCGCGGAGAACCAGAGCGTACATTTCCAAGACAATCAGGGCGCAGAAAAAGGTAAGTAGAGCCTGGGTTACGAGCCACCAGTACCGATAGCCAGCGCTGTCAAAGGAAAAAAATGGCCCTATCACAGTCTGTACGGAAACCACGAGCAGATAGCCGAAGAAACACGGATATTTCCGAAACAGTTCCGTAGCCCATAGGCGGAAAACAAGCCCCAGCAGAATCGAAGCTTGGAGAATCAGCAAAACGATCTGTTCGGGAGGGAACCGATGCATGATCTGATATCCTAAAAGACAATCTTATCATCCGGCTCCCTAACGTGACATTAGATGCGCAGTCTACCGCACCGAGAGGGAGTCCGAACAACTCGGGAAACAGGGTGGAAATGGCAGCTCAGCGGAAACGGCCATAACAAACGCCAACGTCAAAGTAGTGAGCAGCAAAAGTCTTTTCATGGGGTCAATGTCCTATGTTGTTTGAAATGTGAGTTTTAAACTCATAGTTAGAATACGGACAAAAACGGCGCCTAGCGAAAACCACCTATACGTTTTCTGGAGCTAGAACCATTGTTTCCTTAGAGATACGGGACATACGGCACTCACCCAGGGCGCTTGGATAGCCCAGCGAAGTGAGGCCGGAATGCTAACATCCCACTATCCTCCCTGCCCCGTTTCGGTGTATCATCCGAATTACAGATGCACCCGGAAAAAGACCTCGGGGCCCTGGACGGCACGGCGAAGTCCGACCTCTGGCGAAATACGCTGTCGCGCATTTCCTCAGTCTTCGGACGCCTGGTTTACCTCGCGAAACTGCGAAATTCCAACAGCGGGCAATACGAGCACTATGGGCTCACAATCGTGTTCGGGGACCTCGAGGCCCACCGGGCCCTCAAGAAAAGCCATCGCGAGACTTTTTCCGAATGGATTTCATTCAGCATCGAAAGGCAGAAGTCGGATCTGGAACTGTATTTTTCCGACCAACCTGAGGATCAGAGAACAATCCTGAAGACGTGGGAGAAGTTGCAGCCTTATCGCAATTTTCCCCCGACTGCGGCGAAGGATGTCGAAAAGAAGCTTTATCTCGCCGATTTAAGGGCGATATTGGCTGTCCTAAAGAATGCGTCTGACAGGAATGCGTCCGACGCCGGCGATCCCGACCCCGATCCGGACTCGGATTGACCGTCCTCAGGAATGTGTCTCGCGCCGGTGTCCCTGATCCAGAATCATCGCCACTCCAATCACCCGGCCGATAACATCGATGCCACTCGCGTTATCGTAAATTTTCGGATCGCAGCGGGAGGCGGGATGGGGTATCAGGATTAGTTGATCGCCTTGCAAATTACACCACCCGCAGACGAAACCGTCGCGATGTTCCAGAAAGTAGATGGGCCGGTCGAATTCGCTCTGCCAGCCCGAGCTCGAAATTTTACGTTGGGCCTCATCGATGACCAATAAGGATCCGGGCTGCAGCAAGGGAAACATGAACCAGTCTTCGGTGCCGAGATAGGCGTAGCGCCGGTCCTTCAAGTCGAGCTGGTCCAAGAGAAGGAGCGGAATTTTTCCCCAGCGTTGAATCATACGGCTGAGATAGGTGGTGTAGCGCATGTCGAGACCGGGCTCCAGCGCAACTGGGATCAACGCCTCGCCATGAACGTCATCCTTAAAATTCAAGAGATGTGTGCTGGGAACATCAATGGCTATCGCGTCGGCCGGCAGCTTGGCCATCGAGATTCCATACCATTCCAGAACCTCTTGCAGATCGCGCCGATAGATTGCGCAGAGGGAGTAGAGTTTGTAAATGCTGGGAACCAACCCGCGATTTTCAATCTCCGAAAGCCGGTTGATGAAGATCGCGAACTCGTCGTTTCCATGCTTCTCGGCGATCTTCTGGCTGGCCAACTCCACGTCGCGAACGCGCATGTTCAGTCGTTCCCGGATCCGCCTGAGCCTCTGTCCCGCGTCCTCCATGATATGATGCTTTTCCGGCACGTCCGTGAAGGCCGGGTATTGATGCGCCCGAACCAGATCACTCCAAGTTGTTCTATAGGCTCGAATTATAGCGGTCGAGGGGTGGCGGAAGCAAGGGCGCGACTCAATTATGTTCTGTTTTCAGAACATGTGCGCCGGTAAGGAGGCCTGTTGCGATTGATTGTAGGTATCTCGGGAGCCAGCGGCTCCATCTACGGCTATCGTCTGCTGGAGAAGCTGAAGCTGCGGCCCCGGCCTGACGTGGAAGTGCACTTGATCATCACGCGGTCAGCCGAGCGAACCGCGTATCTTGAAGACGGCCGCAGCGCGCAGGAGTTCAAGGCCCTGGCCGATTTCGTGTACCCGATGGAAGACATTGGAAGCCGTTTGGCCAGCGGGTCATTCCCGACCGGCGGGATGGTGATTGCGCCCTGTTCGGTGCACAGCATGTCGGCGATCGCCGCCGGCCTCAGTTCCAATCTGCTGATCCGCGCCGCGGACGTGTGCCTGAAGGAGCGCCGTAAGCTGATCCTCATGGTCCGGGAGACACCGCTGCACCTGGGACATCTGCGCACTATGCTGACGCTTACCGAGATGGGCGCCATCATTCTTCCTCCGGTCCCCGGTTTTTATCACAAGCCGCAGAGCGTACTGGACATCGTGGATCACAGCGTGGATCGCGTGCTGGATCTGCTGGGTCTGCCGGCAGACGATGCACAACGCTGGGACGGCGGCAAGTGAAAAAGCTGCGGACCGGTTTTCAGGGAGCTCTGGGCGCATTCAGCCAGGACGCTGCCTTGCAATTGCTGGGGGCGCGGGCTGAAGTAGTCCCGTTTGCGAGGTTCGAGGAGGTTTTCCAGGCGCTGATCCGAGGCAAGATCGACACCGCCGTGATTCCCGTCGAGAATACGCTGGCCGGCTCGGTGCATGAGAATTACGATCATCTGTTGAACTACGACGTGCGGATTACCGGTGAAACCAACGTGCGAATCGTTCATAACCTGATCGCTCCGCCGGGCGTTCGATTCAAGGACATTCGGAGGGTCTACTCGCACCCGGTTGCGCTGAACCAATGCCTGAAATTTTTTACGAGCCATCCGAAGATCGAGCGGACCACGTTCTACGATACGGCGGGCAGCGTGAAGATGGTGATGGATGAGAAAGCGGGCGACGCGGCGGCGATCGGCTCGGCGGCGGCGGCGGGGATGTATGGCGGGCACATTTTGAAGCGATCCATCGAAGATGACCGGCGCAACTATACGCGGTTCGTTTTGTTGATCGCGCCGAAGCGAACGCGAGTGCGGCCGCAATCGCCCAAGGCCTGGAAGACTTCGCTGGTGTTTACCACGCGGAATACCCCGGGCGCGCTGTTCCGCGCTTTGAGCGCTTTCGCACTGCGGGATCTCAACATGACCAAGATCGAATCGCGGCCGCTGCATGGCAAGCCGTGGGAATATTTGTTCTACCTGGATTTTGTGGGGCGAGAGGATGAGCCGAGGGTTCAGAACGCGCTTCGGCATTTGGGAGAGCTTGCGGATTTTTGCCGTGTGTTGGGAAGTTATCCGTGTGGGGCAGGTTGTTAACCTGCGGCGGATTGGTAATCCGCCCGTAAATAAATTCCGTATCAACCAAGGCCGATTGCCAATCGGCCGCAGGATACCATCCTGCCCCACACGAGCGACTTACTGGGCGGTCGCCTTCCAGGTGCCGTCGTCTACCGCCGAGCCGTCCGCTACGGCTTTCGTGTGGTAATCGCCCGCCAAGGCTGTTCCATTCAGCTCGCCGGTTATGGTCGATTCCAGGACCGTACCTTGCAGATCGAATTGGTAGCTGCACTTCAGCTTCGATCCCTCCACCTTGAGCGAAGTGATTTTTGTCTTCACCGTCTCGCCGCCCAGCGTGAACGTGATGTCCGCCTTCCAGTCGTCGCCGGATTGGGCTAGGGCGATGGTGAAGTCGCCGTTGCCACCTCCCGACCACGTTCCTTTGTATGTTCCGGCAAGTCCCGCGGCGAATAGAGCGATGGCTGCGATGAGGGCGAAGACGACGATCGAGAGGCGCATGAGGACATCATAGCGCCTTGACCGCCTCCTCTACTTGCTTCGCAAGAGCGAGGTAATCATTGCCCCTCAACTGAAGCGGTGCACCGAAGGCGATTCGGACGCGGCCCATGCGCGCCATTTTCCAAGTTGGATGCAGTACACGATTGAGCCCTTCGATGCGGATGGGGATAACCGGAATGCCGAGCTTCGATGCGATCATTCCCACGCCGGGTTGAAACGGTGCGATCTCGCCGTCGCGCGACATTTTGCCTTCCGGAAAGATGAGCACGCACCATTTTTCGCTCGACATCTCGCCCATATAGCGCAGCGTTTCGAGCGCACCCGGCTCGCGTTGCGGAAGCGGGAAGGCGTTGAAGAGCCATGCCGACAGGAAATAATTCAAGCTGTTGCTGAAACTACGCCCGTGAAAGTGCGCCTCGAAAAATTCTTTTCGCATGGCGGGGGCAACGCGGTAGCGCCAACCCGAAGGAAGCGCGGCCAGGATGGCAGGCGTGTCCATATAGCTTTGATGATTGGATGCGAAGATGACCGGAGGCGCGATGTTCTGTAGGTTGCCCAATCCCTCACGGCGGATGTGGGCGAACAGCCGAGTCGGCGGCAGAATGAGGAGTGGTTGTAGAATGCGGCGGCTCGCGCGGGCGAATGCGCCACGGTTCCACTTGGGAAAATCGGTGGGCGACAGTGGCGGCGTGGAGTCCAGCGCGCCTGTGATCTCGGATTCATCCAGACCCAACGCGACCATCCGCTCCACACGCTCCAGTGAGGTCAAGGACTCCAGTGGAACGTTGGGATCGAATTTGCTTTGCTTGGCCGGCGGCGGAGTGCCCTTCGCGATTTCGTGGCGTTTGAGTTTTCCGGTTACCTCGGTGCGCGGAAATTCGGCGTAGGGCCAGACCGAGACGCTGCGAATCCGCTGGTAATCGGAAAGCTGCGCGTTGGCTTGGCGGACGATGCCGCCGGGATCGACGCCGGGTTCGAGAATTAGCGCGGCATGCACGCGGTCCGTTCCGATGACCGCCGAATCGCGCACGCCAGGAAGACGATTGAGCACACCTTCAACATCCTCGGGAAAAACATTGAGCCCCTCAGGCGTCACGATCATTTCCTTTTTCCGGCCGAGAATTGCCAGCTCGCCATCTTCCTTGAAGACTCCGATGTCGCCGGTGTGGAACCAGCCGTCTTCGAACGCCTTAGCGGTTTCTTCCGGACGTTGGTAGTAGCCGGCGGTGACGTTCGGACCGCGCACCAGAATCTCGCCGTCGCCGGCGATCTTCACTTCCACGCCGCCGATCGGCTTGCCGACCGTGCCCTTGCGCGCGTGGAACGGATGGTTGAGAGTCACGATCGGAGCGGTTTCAGTGAGTCCATAGCCCTGGATCACGAGAAAACCCAGTTCGGAGAAAAACGCTTCGAGGCCGACGGGCAGCGGTGCGGCGCCGACAACAAAGCTCCAGAATTTCCAACCAAACAGGCGGTGCACTTTGCGGTAGCGCCACCAGCGGCGCATCCAATGCACGCTGGAGGGCCGCATGTTTTTCAAATCGGGGAATGCTTGCAGCAAATGCTCGCGCAGGATCTCGAGGATCTGCGGCACCGAAACCAGCACCGAGATCCGGCGCGTGCGAATCTGCCGCAGGATTTCCTTGGGGTTGAATCCGCGCATGAAGACCACGACGCCCGGCAGCATGGGCGGGATAAACGTGGCCATGGCTTGGCCGAACATGTGGCTGAGCGGCAATAGATTCAGAAATCGGATGGGGAAGAACGGGCCGCCGTACTTGCGATATTTGCGAACCTCGCCTTCCACTGGAACAATATTGGCGAGAATGTTGCGGTGCGTGATGACGACGCCTTTAGGCTCGGCCGTTGCTCCGGAAGTGAAGATGATCTCCGCGATCTGATCGTTCTGAATGGATGGAGAAGTGAGTGTGCCCGTCCGATCGTCATTCAGGCTTGCAAATTTCCAGACGTTGGGAGAATCCAGGAGTGCGGTTTCGTCACCAATCACGACTGCTTTGGCATCGACGATTTTGCCGACGCGGCCGGCAAATTCGGATGAGGAGCGGTAATCGATGGGGACGGCGATGACCCCTTCGAGCAGGCATCCCCACCAGGCGATGATCCACTCCGGCCGATTCTCGCCATAAAGGATAATCTTGTCGTCCTTGGCGATGCCCGCCTCGCGCAGCCGGGCAGCGAAACCTCGCGCCCTGGCGGCAACTTCGTCATAGCGATAGCTGCGGCTGCGGAAGCCGTCGTCGTAAATCAGGAATTCATCGGGCAGCTCCGCGAAGTCCTGGAAGAAGTCGAGCAGGGTTTCGCGGGGCATCCTTTTTATTATCGAGTGGAACGGGAATTGATACCTTGAAGAATATGAAGCCGCCCAAACGAGCCGTCATGAGCCGCAAGCAGGTTCGAGCCGCGATGAAGTGGGTCTTTCCAAATGCGATGGTGTTTCCGCATGAACTGCGGGATGCAATTCCCGGATCGGATCTGCCAGGATGCGATCGAGCGCTGATCCTGGCGTCCGTTGACGGAAGTTGCCGGGCGACTCCGGAGGGCGGGCGCGTCCGGCTGAACTTCGAGGTAAAGGAAAGCGGCAAGCTCACGGGCACGTTCAAGGTATATGCGGACATGGAGGCAGATGCGGCCCGGGCGCTTTCCGCGACCCTGCTGGGCCTGGTGGAAAGGTTGGAAAAGCTATTCTAATTCCGCGCGATATATATCGTGCAACCGCAGCAATCCCATGCACTGGCCAGTTAAGGGGTCGATAACCGGTAACACCGCAATTTGCGAAGGACGATCTTCCATCAGGCGCAAGGCATCCAGCAGACGAGCTTCCGGGCCGATGGTTGTAGGATTCGCGGTCATCACTTCGGCGGCGCGAAGCTCGCGGATGTCGTCGTGGGCCTGCAACGCCCGCCGGAGATCGCCGTCGGTGATCAACCCCATTAGCTTGCCATCCGCTTCAGCCACGCACGCCGCGCCGAGCGGGTGATGAGTCATGGCGATCACCACGTGCTTGAGCGAATCGTCCGGCTTCGCCCAGGCAACTTGTTCCGGTCCATGCAACACCTCGCGAACAACTAGACGAACGCTGCGGCCAAGGTGGCCGCCGGGATGAAAACGTCCGAAATCCTCGACGCCAAAATTTCGTGAGCGCATCAGGGCGATCGCTAAAGCGTGGCCGAGCGACAGGGCGACAATTGCGCTTGCCGTTGGAGCGAGATTTTCAGGATCCGCCTCGCGCTCGACCGATGCGTCGAGCACCACATCCATTTCGGACGCCAACGGTGAGGCCACATTACCCAGGATTCCAATTGAACGGGAAGGAAGATCGCGCAGAAAGGGAAGCATGCCCAGCAACTCTGAGGTGCCGCCGCTTTTCGAGATCATCAGTGTGGGGTCGCCCGGCGCATAGATGCCGAGGTCGCCGTGCGATGCTTCGGCGGCGTGCAGGAAAACTGCCGGCGTGCCGGTGCTGCACAGCGTCGCAACAATTTTTCTGGCGACGTGACCCGATTTGCCCAGCCCCGTCACCACAAGCTTGCCGGGGTGGGCGGCGATCAGGTCCACGGCATGGGAAAGGTTTCCATCGAGCCTCGCCGCCGCGCGCGCGATGGCTTCGGATTCGATCAACATGGCCCGCCGGGCGGCGTCCAGGTGCTGTTTGGCTTGCATATTCGACGGAACCATCATCGCATTCCTAAAGAATTATGGACGACGCGACGATAAATCAATAGGAGTGGAAAATGTTACCTGTCCTTACGACGGTTTCCTTGCCGCAGGTATATTGCCGGACTTGCCACCTGTCCACACGGTCGGACGTGACGAGGTGCCTGCATTGCAACCAATACCTGCAAGCCCCGCCGGTGACGTCCCGGCGAGTGGTGCGGCAAGCGAAACATAGCACACTGCGCGGCCGGCGGTAGGTTCCGTTTCTTACCGTGTCAAACGCGCAGTCTCAGACTTTGACGTTTCTTGTCGCTCGTTGCTAGAAGTAGAACTTCACGCCGAACTGAATGTAGCGCGCCGTTCCGCTGTTATACAAATCGCCCCCGCTATTATTGAACTGCTGGCGCAAGCGGAAGAGCTTGAAGCCGTCCGCTGTCTGGATGTTGAAATTCGCCGCCTGCGTACCGTAAAAGTTCGCAGGCAACGGAATGGTGAAGAAATTGAGCGGCAACGCTCCCGCCGCCGTACCGCCCGCCCGGAACGTGTTCACCATGGCATTGACCTGATTCAGAATCGCTGTGCCAGGGGCGGTGGCCGCCAGCGGTTGATTGTTCGCCGCTGCCCAGGTGTTGTAGTCGGCAGCCGACAACGCAGCCGTGCTGGGCGCGGCATTGTAGAGATCCGTGCCGCCTGCGTTGTTCGGGAATACGCGGAAGGTAGGATGGTTGAAAGCGTTCAGCATGTCCACGCGGAATTGAACGCGGCGCTTCTCTCCGATCTTGAAATTCTTTTGGATCGACACATCGAAGAACTGAGCGAACGGTCCACGCACGCCGTCGAGGGTGCGCGGGGCGCTGCCCAAGGCGCCCAGCGCAGGCCGCTCAAAGGCCGAAGGATTGAGATAGGGCTGGCAGCCCGCGCCGGTGGGACAACTCCGGCTCCACAGCGGATTGACCGCTGGTACGCCCGGCACCAAGTCCGGCCGCGCGGTGTGCGTCAAATCGCCAAGCTGATTGGTATCGGCGATGGTCGGCATCATGGGGAACCCGCTCGAAATGCGAATCACGCCGGACGTGGTCCAGCCGCCCGCGATCACGTCCAGGGGCTTCCACATGTTTCGGCCTAACGCTCGTCCACGCCCGAACGGAAGATCGTAGATGTAGGTGCCATTGATGACGTGGCGCATGTCGTAGGTCGAAACCGAGCGCTCGTTTTGGCGCGTCCAACCGCCGAATGCGATCTGGCCGTCGGTGCGTCCGTTCACCGGCGTGAGGACGTTTTTGTCGCCGCCGGAATCGGATGCATCGTCGATGGATTTTCCGTACGTATAGTTGGTGACGAACGTCAAGCCGGTGCCCACGCGGTGCACCACGTTGACGTAGCCGGCGTGCCGGATGCTGTTGGCCGACGCGTTGAACAACGTATAGAGCGTCGAAAAACCGAGATACGGACTACCCAGGCTTCCGTTTTGCACGGTGAGCACTTTGCCGGTTGTGGGATTGATGCGGCCCAACGGATCGTTGATGGCGGTGCCGGTGTTGACGCCCGCGGCAATCTGAGACTGAATCAGCGGAATGTCCTTGGGGTTGATGTTTTCGTGCGGAAGGAACAGATGCGTTCCCTTGTTGCCGACATACGAGAATTCCACCGTGGTGGCGTGGTTGGCCTGCCACGAAAGAGTCAGGTTCCAGTTCTGCACGTAAGGCGTATGGAAGTTCGACGAAATGGCAAAACCGCCGACGTTGCTTTGGTAATAGAGACTATTTGTCGTGACGACCCCGTTGGCGGGAGCATTGATCACCTGCGCGGGCGTCGCGGCGGTCAGCACTGGCGGATTTTCACCGAGCCGCATAATGAAATTTGGATTCGCCGTCGTCGATGGCACGGTCGACGTAAACGCCTGAGTTGCTCCGAAGTCCGGTTGCGGCAGGCGGAAGGTGCCGCTCAAAGGGGCATGCGAGAGTGCATAGCCGCCGCGGACCGTGACATGACGCCCTTCCAGAAATCCGGGACTCCAGGCGAATCCGAAGCGCGGCTCGAAGTTCGTATAATCCGCCGGGTACAGATAACGCGAGTTGCCGCCGCGCCCGGCGAAAACAAATGGGGCCACTAATGTCGATTTGATGACCTCGCCATCCTGCAGCGTCAGCGGGCTTGGCAGCGCGACCGATTGAGCCAAATCCGGTCGGAACACGCCCTGATTGTCGTATTTTTCGGTGCGCGGAAGCGCCAGGTTGTAGCGCACGCCCAGGTTTAAGGTGAGATTTCGCCGGATCTTCCAATCGTTCTGAATAAAAGCGGCGCCTGCATTCCAGCGGTAGTAATACGGAATCAGCGCGCTGCGCAGGGTGACGTTGCCATTGGGTACGCCCAACAGGAAACTGGCGAACGGACTGCCGCCGCTGCCGCTGGAAGTGCCCAGCGAATTCGTCTGAATGTTGCTGAAGGGATATTGGCCGCCCAGCGCCGCGAATAGCGGAATCACGTTTTGCAGCGAGTGTGAAACCTCGACGCCGAACTTCCAGCTCATGGTCCCGCGATTCCAGTAGACGATGTCGTTGAGCGCATAGCGCTCTTCGCGATCTTCGACGTTGGTGGATCCGCCGCCGCCGATTCCCGTAGCAGTGCTGCCTCCGCCGCCCAACGACGAGCCCGGGAATAATCCCGAGAGCGAGGGCACGCCGCCTTGAGTGATGTTCGGCAGGCCCAGAAACGTATTGTAGTTCTGGCCCGACGTGGCGTCGAATTCGGGCGACGTGGTGTTGCTGAACCGGCCGCGCGTGTAGCTGAGCCGCAGATCGTTGAGAATCGAGGGCGTGAAAGTGTGCGTGTCGGCCAGCATGGCCTGCTTGGCGTAGCTGTAATCCGCGCCGCCGGTGGTGATGCTGACGGGCGTAAATTGAACCTTGACGATGGGCGTCGCGGTGTAACGGAAGTACAACCGGTTTCTATCCGTGATGACTTGATCGACGCGGACTGTATAGCGTTTTTCGTCCTGCGTCAGCAGGCGTGGAAGAAAAGCATTCGCGATCAGGCCGTTGCTGTTGAGATAGTAGGCTCCTGCGGGCGCGATGGTTGGTAGCGCTTTCAATGCCGACGCGTCGAGCATCGATTTCGGAATGGTGTTATTCGGAAAAGGCGCGTAGGTGGTGCCCGCGGCCGGCGCGGGGTTCAACGTGAACTGACTGCCGGTCATGCTGTAGTTCTGGTAAATCACGCTGTCGGTGGCGTTCACGGCGGCGGGAGCGATGGATCTGAATTGATCGACGACGCTTTGCGGCAGCCAGCCGCTGGCGGTATTCACCAAGCCGCTGAAGTCGCCCTGGCGCATTCCGTCGGTCGGGAGCAGGCCGTACTGATCCAGGCGGTCGCGCCGGTAGTCCGGCTCGAACGCCGCGAAGAAGAACGTGCGATTGCGGCCGTTGTAGAGTTTGGGAATCACCACCGGTCCGCCGAGCGAAATATGAAACTGGTTGTATTTCAAGGTTGCCACCGGACGGTTGGCGCTCGCCAGCGTGAAGGGCGACGCCGCAAAGGCCGGATTGCGGTTGTACCACAGCGCCGTGCCCCTGTATTCATTGGTTCCTGACTTAGTTGTTGCGTTGATCACGCCGCCGCCGGTGGTGCCATACTCCGCCGAATACGCGGACGTTTGGACGGTGAACTCCTGCACCGTCTCCGGCGAAAAGCTGACCATCGTGCGCGCCAGGCTGACGCCCGTGTTGTTGGTGCCGTCCGCCATCAGCAGCGTGCTCATGGGACGTCCGCCATTGATGCTCAGGTTGCAGCCCGGGCAAGTCGTGACGGTAACAATGGAGGGATTTTCGCTGCCCGCGTCGCCTGACACATTGGGTTGCGTCAGCGCCAAATCCAACACGCTGCGATTCGACAGCGGAATATCCTGGATCTGGCGTTCGGTCACCGTGCTGCTGGTGGTGCCGGACTCGGTGTTGATCGTCACCGCCTCGGCCGAAACGGTGATCTGTGTTTCAACCGCGCCGGCTTGCAGCGTGACGCTGACGGAGGCGACAGACGCGGTGTCCACCTTCACGCCCTCCACCAATTCTTTCTTGAATCCCTTGGCCTCCACCAGGACCGTGTAAGTAACCGGATCTAGATCCTGCACGGAGAAGATGCCAGCGTTGGATGTCGTCATGCGACGCGTTTCGTTGGTTCCAACGTTCGTCACAACGACGGAGGCGGCCGGCACCACCGCGCCCGTTTGATCTTTCACAATTCCGGAAATGCCACCGCGATTCGTCTGGCCAAACAAGGCAGAGGAAATCAAAAAAAGAAATGTCGCGACACAGCGATTCATAGAAGAAACCCCACCCAACCTTCTGCTGACAATCTCAGGCGATGGTATGCGAGCGATCCTGCAAAATCAAGCAGATTCAATATCAAGCTATCTATTTCTCATGCAGAAACTCAAAGCGGCGCCATGGATCCACGGGATCTACCTGATTTATCATTGTTTTGCTGGATTTTACTCAAGCCAATCCTGAACTGGCGCAGGCAGTTACGGATGTCACAGTGTTATGCACAGCGTAACAAAGCCATCCCCCGCGCGTCGCATGGATCTCAGATCCCGGTGGGGCAGAGAGCCTGTCTTCCTGAGGGGCATTCGAATTCCCTCGTAATAGATGCGTTCCGACTGTCATATGAGATTTCCTGTGATATCCTTGCAGAGAACTTGACCATGAACATTGGGTTTCAAACCATTATTTGGGGACATCGTTTTGAAGACATCGTGCGCGCGTTTTCAATTCTTCAACATTTTCGCTTCAAAGGTGTGGAGATCTTTCAAAGCCCGGACAATCTCCCACCCGCCAAAGAACTTCTGCATCTCTTACGTGAACATGACCTGAAACTTGCCGGTCTTTCCGGAGGTACGGTGGAGGATCGCATTAGATACGCCGACGGCGTTTTACATCCCAATTATTTGTACACCCAAGTCTATGACGAACGCGAGGCGGCCCTTGCCAAGAGTGTGCCGATTCCCCTGGCGCTCCATCCCCATGCCTTCACACCCGTGCGTCGCCTTAAGATGGCTCTAAATGAACTTGCCTTGCACCCGGATCTTATGCTGCTCCCGGATACGGCCCATCTGGCTGTTGTTGGAGACGATCCGCTGGATGCCGTCCGCCGGGCCTGGGGACGCCTAGCCGCGATTCATTTAAAAGACTGGACACCGGTATACGGACGATCCGTTCATCGCTACGCCAAG